>DASSGT010000728.1:0-4644 GCA_035693345.1 Puia sp.
CGTCTTTCTTCGCCAACTGCTTCCTGAGAATTTATTTCACCCTGTTCCGCCATACCTGCGCTGATCTGGATCCTTGGTGCAATGCCCGCTGCTTTATACTTAATGGAATTAATAATCAGGTTTGTAAAAAGCTGGGTGATCTGCATCGGCACACAGGGAATAACCGGCAACGGTTCATGTTCAATGATTGCCTGGCTTTCGTCCAGCAGCTCGCGAATATTGTTACTGGCATCGTCAAGCACGGTATTCAGGTCAGTCATTTCAAAGTCCATTCCCCGGGAATTCATCCGGGAATAATTCAGAAGGGAACTAATCAGGTTCTGCATGCGGGTAGATGCCTTGAGAATACGCTGGAAATAATCCCTGGTTGCAGGGGGCAGCTCATCATTCGACCCGGTATTGATCAGGTTGCAAAATGTCTGGATCTTTCTTAAGGGTTCCTGCAGATCATGGGATGCGATATAAGTAAATGAACTGAGTTCTGAATTGTTCTGGGCAAGCTCAATATTTTTCAGTTCGAGCTCCCTCTGATATTGCAGGATGGTTCTTTCGTGGAGTTTTATTCTTGTCTGGTCGGTAACAATGATTCCGACGGTGGCCAGCTTCGGTTGCAGGGAAGTCAGTGAAATATACACCGGGATTAGATTTGTCCCGGCAGACAAGATGATTTCACCTTTACTCCGTCCGTGCAGGGATTCTTTAAAAAGCTTTTCAAATTTTTCTTTTGACTCCTCATAAATAAAATCACTGATGAAACGTCCGATTATTTTTTCATACGGGATGCCGAGCAATTCAACAAAGGATGCATTGGTATAAACGATCAATCCATCTTCACTGATATTAATGGCCCCTTCACCGATTTCTTCTATCAGAACGCGGTATGCATAATCCCCGCTTTGAAGAGTAAATATTTCAGGTTGATTATTTTCATTAACGGCAAAAGCGTCCACTTCACCGGCCCGGATGGCATCGATCAGCTGTTCGGAATCGGCGAGCCGCTCTTCCAGGCTTTCAATTTTTTTTAGTAATTCATCTATGCTTTCGGTCTTCATCATTTACTCTTTGATCGAGATCCCCAGACCCCTGATCACTTTTTCAGTATCAGAAAAAGTTCCGACCAATGTTTTCTTTGGGAGGGGTAGTTGTTTTATAAGAGAGGGGCTAAAAATAATTTGCTGTTCGGATGCGACCTCCGGATGCTTATACAGATCTATGATCTCAAGCTGGAATGTATCTTCCAGAAACGCTGAACATATTTTATTGATATTTTCTATGGCTTCCATGGACTTGGGCGACATGCCGGAAACATATAGCTGCAGAACCAGTTTCTTGTCTGAGACAACGATCGGCACATTCTTTTTTTTCATCAGCTTGTTTTTTTCACCGGACGGATATTTAGCCCGACCAGTACTTTTTCCTCATTAGACAGATCGCCGATGATCTTTCGCAGAGGTACCGGAAATTTTCGTACCAGGGTTGGTATCGCGAATATCTGATCCCCTTCAGCCAGTTGCGGATTGACCAGCAGGTCCACGATCTCAATCGTATACTTTCCATCCAGGTGCTCTCTGCAATATTTTGTAATGTTCTTGAGCGCGAGAATGGATTTTGGAGTCTGTCCTGCTATATATAATCTGAGTTCCCAGATTTCTTTTGCCATAGAATTCAAAACTGTTAATCTGTTTTTTTTATTTTTATTCCCTTTCCTTCAATGGTAAACTCATGCACCTGATTGGAATGACCCATACCCCTTGACTTGATAATATTCAGGTTACGGGTACGGATGTCTTTTTTTTCTTCATTTGAAACACGAATCCAGGTATCAGCCAGGGAAGAAACCGCATCCACTGTCAGGTCTTTATAATCATTTGATTTCTCATGGGTCAAAGAAGTGAACAAAGCATTGATCTGATTTATTTTAAGCATGTCCATCAAACGTACCAGCATGGCCCTGACCTCACTGGTATTGCCTACCGTTACCAGGCTGCTGATCGGATCGATAATAACCGTTTTGGGTTTTATTTCATGGATCAGTTTGTGCAAAACCAGCAGGTGCATTTCCAGACCTTGCAGTGATGGTCGGGAAGAATGAATAAAAAGTAAGCCGGATTTCAGATAAGGCTTCAGATCAATACCGATCGACTTCATATTCCGCACGAGCTGGTCCGGTGATTCTTCAAATGAAAAGAATAGGGTAGCTTCTTTGCGCAGACAACTGCTCAATGCAAAATAGGAGGCCAGTGTGGTCTTGGAAGTACCCGCTGATCCGGTGATGAGTGCGCTGGTACCCCTGAAAAATCCTTCTTTATGAAATAATTTATCCAGACCCGGATGACCGTATGATAATATTTCGGACGAGGTTTTATGTTCCAGCTTCAGGGAAGTGATCGGCAGGACCGAAATACCTGTATCATCCACTAAAAAAGGATATTCATTAGTACCGTGGGTAGATCCCCGGTATTTTACGATCCGGAGCCGTCGGGTGGCAATCTGATCGATCACCCTGAAATCAAGCAGGATCACACAATCTGATACAAATTCCTCCAGACCCTGGCGGGTGAGTGAACTTTCTCCTCTTTCACCGGTGATGATGGTCGTTACACCTTTATCTTTTAACCATTGAAATAACCGCCTGATTTCCGACCGAAGTATGGCCGCATTATCGAGCCCGCCAAAAAGCGATTCAATGGTATCCAGCACGACACGTTTTGCCCCGATGGAATCGATCGCATGATTCAGGCGTATAAAAAGTCCCTCCAGATCATAATCTCCGGTTTCTTCTATCTCACTTTTCTCAATCTGGATATGATCGATTCTCAGTTTTTTTTGACTGATCAGTTTATCCAGATCAAATCCCAGGGAACGGACATTTTGAGCAAGGTCCTTACTGGTTTCTTCAAAACTCATAAATACGCCGGGTTCCCCATACTCGGTGATTCCTTTCACCAGAAACTGCATACTTAAAAGGGTTTTTCCGCAGCCGGCGCTTCCACAGATCAATGTCGGACGTCCTTTGGGAAAACCACCCCCTGTAATTTCATCGAGTCCTTCAATTCCGGTTTTAGATTTTGGAAAGACTTCCGGTTTCTCGTTTCTCATCAAAATTTTTATTGTATGATAAATATATTCCATTAATCGGTTCAAAGATCATCACGGGCAAGCGATTCCCTTTCGGGGAAATATTTGCACAGCTTCGCACGACCGAACTATTTATGGGGAAGATCAGTTTAAATTACCGGCGGCTTTCAATGATAACCTGCTCAGTTTTTCTGTACGACATTTCGTTTCGTTAAGCCCGCCAGGGCTATCACTCCAATGATCCCGAACAGGCCCCAGTTATTCTGATTGTTTACATGATTGTTATATCCGGAAATATGTTCCGGAACCGGAGAATTTGCTTTAGCCTCCGTCCGGAATATCGCCATTGTAAAAGTCATGGCAATAAGAAAAAACAGGCCGATCGCGCGGAATAAGGATCTTTTCATACAGAGTCATTTAACACCGACGCTTTTGCAAGTTACATGCCAGCAAAAAGCCCGCGTGAGCGGGTTTTTTGAGCTTAAAGCTTAAAGCTTAAAGCGTAAGGTAAAAAAGTTAAGCTGTTAAACATCTTCCGGTTTAATTCCCCGACCGTTCCAGGGCGTTCAGAATCAGCGGGAATATTTTTTCCTGGAACAAAATACTTTGCCTGATGGCAGTAGCATCGGAGATGCTTTCATTTACTGTAATGACGGCATGCAGGGTAGGAATGATGAAATTAAACTGGCCGCCCCAGCCAAGGCCATAAATAATATTGATCCCTCTGTAGTTTTTATGATACCAGCACAAAGCATATTCGGATCCGGGAAATCCCCAGTCAGTATGATACACGCGATCGGGATATAATAACTGCCGGATAAAAGAGGAGGAAATAATTTGTCTTCCGCCATAGCGGCCACTGTCCAGGAGCAACCACCCGATCCTGTTCAAATCTCTGATGGATAACCGGATACTGAGCAACCCGCTTCCGTCATAATAACCATCATTCATTTTCATCCACTCAACTCTTTCGATTTTCATAGGACCGAAAAGATATTTATTGGCAAATGCAAGAGTGGTCAGACCGGTGGCCATTGTTATGATCACTGATAGCAAGTGAGAAGCTGCGTTACTATAGTGAAAAGTGGTTCCGGGATCGGCGTTTAAAGTTTGTTGAATAGTAAATGCGGAAGGATTTGACAGCGCCAGATATTTATCAAGCCGGGCAAGGTCCTCGTGATAGAGGCCTGAAGCCTGATTCATGATCTGACGGATGGTAATTGACTGCTTTCGCTGATCCGTGTCCTGTTTTAAATCCGGAAAGAACCGGATGATTTTTTCATCCAGTGAAGAAATAAATCCTTTATCGATCGCAATACCTATCAGGATCGACATAATACCCTTGGTTAACGACTGATCGTTAAAAAGTTCTGTCGCTGAATGCTGATTAAAATAATTTTCATAAATCAGTGAGTGATTTTTGGAAACAACAATCGCATAGAGACCGGTATCCGTTCTGACAACAGGTGAATCTTCTATATGAATCTGGCCGTCTGAAAAAAAGGGTGTGACTGCGAGAAAAAATAGCAATGGCAGCGAACATATTTTCATAGAATCAATATTAAA
>DASSGT010000729.1:0-2668 GCA_035693345.1 Puia sp.
CAGGGAAAACGGATTTATAGACCTGATGAATGAATATCTGGAACATCAAACTGAACTCGTTTCCAGGCTTTACGAACACGGTTATGATCATCTCGATTTGTTTTTAAACGGACTATTCGGAGATCAGGATCTGCCGGTTGAAACAAAAGAAAAGGAACAGGGAATGGTTTACTATCAAAAGACACCCGCCAGATTTATTATTGAACTGATAAAAAAAACGGCGTTTCAACCCGGTGATGTTTTTTATGATCTGGGATCCGGAATGGGACAGGCTGTTATTCTGGTGAATCTCCTGTCTTCTGTGGTTTCAAGAGGAGTGGAATATGAACCGGCCTACTGCAACTATGCAAAAAATTGTGCGGCCGGTTTGAATCTGAACCGGGTAGAATTTATCAATGCAGATGCACGCTATGCTGATTATTCATCAGGAACCGTATTTTTTATGTATACACCATTTGATGGAGAGATCTTGAAAGATGTACTTCAAAATTTGCAGGTCGAATCAAAAAAGAGAAAAATAAGGCTCTTCACTTACGGATCCTGTACAGGCGAAGTTGCAGGACGGCATTGGCTCCGCCAGAAAAATGAGGTTCAAAATTACCAGACTGAATTGGCAGAATTTATCAGTGTCTGAATAAAAAGGCCCTGCCAGGACTGGCAGGGCATGGATTATCCACAAGAACCGAACGAATTAATCGCCCGGTTATCAGGGGGTATATACGTAAAGTATAAGACCCCGGATGCAATCATAAATTCAATTATTATGCCCCCGGGCGCTCAAATGCCTCTTAGTAACTTTAGTTATGAATCGTAAACAGGAAATCGAACTGCTTGTTTTCACCTGGCTGACAGACAATGGATTAAGGCCGGTCAGCGAGATACAGGCTGAAATGGACCTGACGGAGTTTGACGACTTTCATTTGGAAAACACATTAAACGATTTAGTAAAAGATGGTTATCTGGAACAAAAATACCCAGCCATGGCCGCAGACCAAACAGAGGCTGTGAACTGGGAGATGACTGAAAAGGGAAGAATTCATATGAAGGACCTCGCGCAGGAAAAATATGAGGAGAAGAATAAAATACCTGTTTATATCTGGGCGGTGATCATTGTGGTTGCCATCATGACTTTTATGAAACTATTTCCCAGGATGTTTCACCAATAAATGAATGTCAAGATGAAGAGGCGGCAATAAGAAAGGACGGCCGCAGCCACCCAGTCTTATACTCTTATACTCCTATACTCCTATACTAAAGTGTTATTGCCCTTCATGTGCTTTTGCCATTTCCTGAATCTTCTGTTTTACAGCATCCAGGTTAAAGGAAGCCGGATCCTGCATGGGCGGATAGTCGATCGCTGTCATAGCAAGAGCGCCAACTGCCTTTTGAACATCCACGAATCTCCAGAACTCACGTGCAAAGAAATCATTCATATATCCACCCCCCAGTGTGTTTAAATTCTCTCCACGAATGGAAGGCGTCCGTTCAAAGGGATCCTGACGAAGATTGACCATCGTCGGCATATCAGTGGTCACTTTTTCTCCCGGCCAGCCGAATGGTTGCTGATAGAACTGATATTTAAAGTCACCAATACGAACAGCACCCAGATGCGGGCCACCAAAGTAGAATATTTCATTTCTCTTGGAGGGGCCTGCACCTGTGATCAGATCCATCTGATTATATCCATCCAGATGATTTTTATAGGTGGCGCCTTCCAGACTCACACCCTTTAAGAGCTGATCGGTAATATTCGGATTGCCTGCTGCTGCCAATAGGGTCGGAAACCAGTCCAGCCCGGAAATAATGCCATTTTCTACACTGCCTGGTTTTACATGACCTGGCCAGCGAATGATGGCGGGCACACGGAACCCACCTTCGAAAACGGTACCCTTGGTCCCGCGGAAAGGCGTCATACCACCATCGGGCCAGGTGAATACTTCGGCACCGTTGTCGGTGGTAAAAATGACAATGGTATTATCAGTTTCACCTATATCGTCAATATGTTTCAGTAATGCACCAATCGCATCATCCATTTGTTCTACTCCGGCTTCTTCCAATCCATAATTGGTTTTGGAATTCATATGAGAACCGTATTTCTGGGAAAGAAATGTCCATACATGCATACGGGTGGTGTTATGCCACACGAAAAAGGGCTTACCATCTTTTTTTGCCTTGTCCATAAAGTCGCTAGATGACTTTACAAGCACTTCATCGAATGTAGTCATGTCATATTTAGCTTTCGCGAAAGGAAGGTCATGCATATTGGGCACGTTGGTCATATCCGGATAGGGAGCCAGCGGACCTTCATCCACGATTTTTTGTTTACCAACTTTCCCCCAGCGCGGCTGTACAGTTCCGTCATCTGTTGCGCTGGCATAGCAATGAACCAGGCTGCGGGGGCCATGCGCATTGTAAAATGCTTCATCTGTCGGAAAGGAATACCAGTATGGATCTGACATGGCGTCCAGGTGGTAGAGATAGCCAAAGAATTCATCAAAACCGTGTACTGTCGGGAGGAATTTATTCAGATCACCGAGATGGTTCTTCCCAAATTGCCCGGTTGCATAACCTTGAGCCTTCAGTGCAGTTGCCATAGTGCATGCCTGTGCGGGAAGTCCTACATCGGCGCCGGCCTGTCCCACAGTGGTCATGCCTGTGCGCAGGGGCA
>DASSGT010000730.1:0-2195 GCA_035693345.1 Puia sp.
TGATCGGCGATATTACAAAATTGGGCTTGCAAAAAATGCCATACGGGGTATTTGAGCAAATTCGAAAGGATAGAACCATTCCGGTACTGGACATCGGTACTGTAAAGCACATCCGGAAAGGCCATATCGGTATACATGAAAATGTAGATCAGGTGGAAGGTAATACGGTTCACTTTGCAGATGGTGAAAAAGAAAATTTTGATTCTATCATTGCTGCCATCGGATATCATACTGATTTTGCCGAATTCGTCCAGGTTGATAAGGAACGTGTGGAAGATTTAAAAATGAAATCTGACAGGCAAAAATATTTTGGTAAGGATGGATTGTATGCCTGTGGATTTTGGATCGGTCCAACGGGCGTCATCCGTGAAATTTCCTTCGATGCGCAGAGAATCGCGAAACACATTGCAGGAATAGAGAAATCACCGGTCAATGGCTGAGGATGACCTTTCGAATGGTTATACCGGCCGGAGAGAAGACATTCCTTGAAAAGTCGCTTTTTTAGTATTACTTGCGGCTCCATTTCAGACTCTGTTCATAGACCGGACGGCGTGCGGATTTGTCGGATCTAAAAATGAAAATCAATCATCTCACCATATTAGCCGTTCTTTTTCTCATCGTTGTGTCCTGTAAAAAAGACCAGACGGGTGCAAAAACTAATCCACCACGGAAAGTACGTTATGAGCTTTTTACCAATGAAGACTTTTCAACTGACCAGAAAAATATATTGTTCAGCATTTTTATAAGAAGCGGACAAAAGACGATTTTCGATTCCCCACTGGCCGCCATGAAAATTAAGGACATCCCGGACTCAAATCACAAAATAATTATAGAGAAGCTGGCGCCGGATAATGATACAGCTACTCTGGTAGTTGGATTTAATTATCAGATTGAGAATGTAGGCAATTCCTGGTTCCTGGATACTTTTTCTGCCGGCAATACATTTAAACTGCTCAGATATCCCTTTCGGTGATTTGGCATTTCATGGAATTCATGGATGTTTTTTTTCATTGTAATATGGTATTTCGTCATGGGATAATTTATCCCGCTGATACCAATACGCCAATGTAACTACATGGCCATCCGGGCTGTGCAATAGTCTGCCAAAAATGGCATTGATGGGATTAAACATCATATCGGTAACTCCCACAGTAAATGTTTCGGGTGCTGGCGGTGCAGGTACAGCTGTTTCCCCTTCCTTGAAAGGAACCGGCGACGCTGTTTTGGGTGGTGGTGATGCGGCTATTTCAACGGTGTATTTATTGAAAATCAGAAGTTGCTTCAGAAAGGATGCCCGTTCTGCGGTTACATTTTTCTCAACGATGGCGCATTTAACTCCATTCAAGTCTTCCGAGAGGTGATTTTGGTTGATCGCCATGAAATTTTTTTAAAATATAGTGCTCATCGAAAATATGTATTCATATATATAGCCGACGAATCCGGTTAGGATAATACCCGTCGTACATATGATCAATGCCAGTTTGGGGGAAGAGGGGGTTAAAAATCTTTCTATCGGATTTTCATTGGTATCCATGAAGATGGTCTTAATAATTTTAAGATAATAGTAAAGGGAAATAACCATGTTCAGTGCCGCAATCGTAATCAATACATAATTCCCCTGGCCGGCGCCAGCCATCAGCAGAAAGAATTTACCAAAGAAACCGGCAGTGGGAGGAATACCTGCGAGGGAAAATAAGGATATGGCGAGAACCCAGGACAACCGTGGATTGGTTTTATAGAATGCTTTATATTCTTCCATATTTTCCTTTCCCGTAAAAGCACTGACAAGACTGATCACACCAAATGCACCGAGATTGGAAAAGGTATAAATCAGGATGAAATAAACGACAGATGCCGTTCCTGCCTGTGATTGTCCGGACATACCAATCAAAATGAAACCAACCTGTGAAATGGAAGAGAAGGCAAGGAAGCGTTTTAAATTATTCTGGCGGATGGCGAACAGATTACCGATAACCATGGTAAGTACCGAAAGGATAAAGAGTATATGATTCCAGGTTACAGCGTAAGATTTAAAGGCAGTATATAATACAGTCACGAATACGAATAAAACCGATGCCTTGGAAATAACTGAAAAATAGGATGTGACCGAAACCGGGGAACCTTCATAAACATCTGCAGTCCATAAGTGAAATGGCACAGCGGAGATTTTAAAACCGAAACCGGATATCAATAAG
>DASSGT010000731.1:0-3837 GCA_035693345.1 Puia sp.
GATCGGCGATTGCAGCCGGGTATGAATAAACAAATTATAAAACCGGTCGGGACGGCCCATGTCAACAACAATAATAATAGAAGCGAATGTGATGGCAGAAATAGCAATGATTTCTGCTATTCTCGTCAGCGGAGTGCTCCATCCGAAATTGACAATTCTCAACACTGCTGTAACCAGTGATCCGACCAGGCTGATGGCTACAAAAAAACAAAATTGGAAATATATATTCCCCAGGAAGCATAATCCCGCATATCTGTAACGATCAGTCCCTGGGTCAATTGTCGATAATATCCGATGGCACCAATAATACAAATGATCAACAGCACAGCAACCCATAGCCGGCCCTTTATGCCAAATTTCTTCGGCAGCAGATCATCAATTATTTTTTGCCTCGCTGAAATGTCCACGATTTATGATTTTGCATGCTCTTTTTTTGCTTCCACTGAATCTTCCATATCTTCAAAAGGAAAATTCCGGTTTACGGGCGGCAGGTAATAAACACTGGGTTTAGTGCCCAGATCCTCCATCATACGGTAACCTGCTTTATCCCTGATCAGGTCGCTGAACCGAAAAGTTTCTGCTCCGTTGGTTACCGAATCTTCAATCATATCTCCAAAAAAGAAAACGCCGTTCGGACATGCCGACACGCAATGCGGTAATTCACCCTTCCGGGTTTTGTCTGCGCAAAAATCACATTTACCAACCGTTCCCTTTTTCTGTGGAATGCTCGTTTCACAGGAATAGGGTTGTGCGGCGACTTCTTTTGGAATTTCCGGTTCCCCCCAATTAAAAACACGGGTTGAATATGGGCAGGCGGCCATACAGAACCGGCATCCGATACAACGGTCACTATCAATGAGCACTATTCCATCTTCCCGTTTGAACGTTGCATCAACCGGACAGACTTTAACACAGGGCGGTTCATCGCAATGCATACAGGTAATAGGCTCCCAGTAAGGTGCAGTATGTTCAGCATCCTGCATGGGATAAATTTTTATCCAGTTATCTCCCGGATTGAGTTCATGTGCATGGTTGCAGGCCGACTGGCAGGCCTTCACACTTTTACATCTGGAAAGATCGATCACCATCACGAATTTCTTACCGGGTATCCCTTTCCGGGCTTCCTGATTGGAAACGGGCGGAAGATCTACCGGCTTCAGGTATGCTTCGTCCACTTCGATCACTTCCCCGTCAACGGAAAGTAGCTTTACCATTTTCCCAGATGGTTTTATCATCGCGGTAACCTTATCTTCAAAAGGATTCTGCTTGTCATTAAATCCGGCAAGCGTGGTCCCCGCGAGTAAACCAGTCAGTAAGAATTCCCTCCTGGATGAATCGTTGGCATTCATTTTTTATAAATTAAAATGTTATCCTTTTCTGATCCAGTTCTGTAATTCCTTATCAGAAATTTTTCCTTCTAATCGTTTTATTTTTGAAACATCCACTTCAACCAGCTGCCCATCCTGTGATAAAACCCGGATAGTTTTTTGCTCGGTGGGAGCAGCGCAAGAAATAACCGGATTTTTTTTGCGGAATAATCCTGTTCTAAACAAGGATAACAGAGAGAGCAGACCGAGCCCTGCTCCTGCCAGTAATTTTCTTCTGACTTTTACATCCGGCCCGATGGTTTCGACCTCTTTCATAGAAACATTTAAATTAGATGGGAACTATTTCTTCAGTGTCCGCATAAAATTCACCAGGTCCCAGATTTCTGTAGCATCCGGGATTTTTTTCTTGAAACTCGGCATATCTCCACGGCCTTCCTGTACTTTATAAAATAATGATCCGTCTGATTGAGATTGAAATGCAGCAGTTGAGAAATCGCCGGGGTGAGTCTTTAACTGGGCAGCCTTGCTGCCGTCTCCCAATCCCTTTTTACCATGACAGGAAGCACAATGCTGGTTATACAAAGCCTTACCCGAGGAAACAGATTCGGAAGATGTCTTCACCGGATTTGCTTTTTTGGCAGCTGCATCGGGAACCGGCCAAGGTTTTGGTTCCTGATAAACTCTGAATCCAACAATGATTACAAATAATCCTGCAATCAGGGTGATGAGAAGGACTTTCATGGTAAGATCTTTTGATGTGGTGAGTGAATTCGATTAGCTACCTAAGTTATTTAATATTTCCCGGTTTCGGTTTTCAGTTCTTCGTTTAACTGTTCAATGGATTAAACTATTTGTTAACTGTGAATAGGTAATAAAATAATTATTAAATAACAACGATCATGAACATTTGAAACCGACAATACATAAAAGTATGAATTACAAGTTTTTGAATCTTCTCTATGTCAGATTTGGTGAACTATTGCCCAAAATAAAATCCCAGAAAAGTATCAATATTCGGCATATCCACAGGCTCGGGATCTTTTTTCGGATCAAAAAGAAATAATCCACAGATATTAGGTTTGGCATTCAGGTCGATACAGATTTTACTTTTATCTTTTTTTATAAACAGCAGGTGGCTGGCCTTTACCACTTCAACAACCCGTATCCCTGGCCAGTGTTTCCGAATTACATTCCGTGCATTTTGCATCATGTAATAACAGTCATGGGTCATGGTCTCATAAACCATTTTTTCATTCACCAGCCTTATTTTTTCCAGCTGAAGGGAATCGGGGTTAAAGAAAACAGCAGACTTACGGTCAACAATAACCGTATCTTCAAAACTGGATGGCGGCTTTTTAGCAATCTTATGTGCAGGCGCCTGATCCTTTTTTTCCTCCTTGTAACTTTTTTCAGATGATTGGGAGCAGGAGCACACCATCAACACGACAGCGAATATTCCGAATTCAAAAACTAACCGGTCAGGAATCGTAGAAACCTTTCCCGTCAAAAATTCCATAATCTGGTTATGTTAAAGCCGATGTGAAACTGCCCACCCGGCACCTTCACTCCATTGTCAGTATATCCGAATGGATTATTGGCGTTGTACATGGCGTTCTGTTGTGTATTCAGAAGGGTAAAGTTGTCTGCGAATAACTGGAAAGTATGACCGCTGGTATTAAATTCAAGTCCAAAGCCAAAATTAGGATGAGGATTATCCGTTGCCCATGCCGTTAGCGGCTGTTCATAGTTGAATATAAACGATGTTCCTTCCGTTAATTTGTACCTCATGCAAAAGCTGAAAGAATACATATTAAATTTCTGTTCCTTAAAAACAACATTGGATGTATCAACTTTTGTGTAATAGCCGGGAACGGAATTCTGATGGGAGATGCTAAAGCCAATCTGCACCGATAGCTTTTCGTTGATCTTTCTGGCAATCATCAGTTCATTGAAAAAGGACCAGCGTTCTGACTCATACTTAAAAAGAACATTATCCGGATTCTTGACTGTTTTAACGGCAATATTACCATAGTAAGTCACGCTGACCGGATATTGTGATGATTGCTTTATAAGGGCATATTTTGCACTCCCGTCCCAGAGCATATTAACCTTGGCCAGACCGAAGCCAATTTCAAGATTATCAATAGGTGTATACAGAAAACCAAATCGAATATTGGCAATTCCATATATTCCCCATAAATCCTCATATCCGTTTTGAACAGATCCAAAACGATGTTGTATATCCGCTTCAAATGTCCCCTTCACCGGAACCATAACTGTTTGCGCATCAATAATCTGATCAGACGCAAAGGTATTTTTTACAGGTCTGGGTTTAGCGGGTGGTTCCGGTACAACTGCAGCTGTGCTATCCTGACCATATCCGGTGTTACCCAGTATTAGCAGAACAATCATAAAACAAAAGCCGGAAACGAGTGGCCGTTTATTTTTGTTTATAAAATTTTTCATTTGATTAGTTTTAGAGTCGCTTAATTATTCGGCGCACCATTCC
>DASSGT010000732.1:0-7674 GCA_035693345.1 Puia sp.
GTCCCTCCCCCCAGATGAAGTTCACGGACGACCGGCACTTCATCCATCAGTTCACAGTACATGCTCCATTCGGCCATTAATGCCTGTATATACTCCTCTTCAACTTTGTGATTCTTGGTAATTTTCTTATTACATCCGCAATAAATGCAAAGAGATTCACAAAAAGGAAGATGGATATACAGGCTGATGCCGTCTTTTTCATTGGTCTCGTGAAATTGATTTTTAAAAACCCGTTTCCACTGCGGAATATTAATAGAAGAATTCCAGAAGGGAACGGTCGGATAGCTCGTGTACCGGGGAACAGGAACGTCGTATTTTTTTAGCAACTCCTCGAATTTCATAATAGAATCGGGTCCGGAATTACCGGTACCAATTGCAACTTAATACCCAAAAAACCCGATTAGCATGACGTACATTTTCCAATAATATGATTTTGGTCATACCGCCTCCCACCCCTTATTCAGGGTATTGTCCAAACAGGCTTTACGTCTTACGCTTTCCGCATTGAGCCTTACAATTTCCACATTAAGCCTTACGCCTTCCGCCTTAAGCTTTAAGCCCAATCCGGGCATCATTTTAGCAAATAATCTGTATGGCTCATAATTTATCATCTGCCATATCAAAAGATGAAGCAGCGATCCGGGCGCTGGAAAACAGGTTCGAGGAAGCTTTCAATGCCGGTGATGTGGACGCGATGATGATGAATTATATTCCGGATAAAAGCCTCGTCGTTTTTGACGTCGTACCGCCGAGACAACACCTCGGTGCCGATGTATATCGCAAAGCCTGGATGCGCTTCTTCTCACATTTCAGGAATACTCCGAAAATCACCATCACAGATCTCAACATCATGGCAGATGGTAATATAGGATTTAGCCACAGCATACAGAACGTCACGGGCACCGATGTAAATGGAAAACCGGTGGACCGCACCGTTCGGGTTACCGACGGCTATCGTAAGATCGGGGACAACTGGCTGATTGTGATGGAACATGTTTCCGTACCGGTTGATATTACAACGGGCAAGCCAGACTTTAACTCCAAACTTTGACACCCGCCTTGAGCCTTCGCCTTAGCTTTTGCCTTTGCCTTGAGCCTTAGCCTTCGCCTTCGCCTTGAGCATTAAGCTTTACGCTTTGCGCTATGCTCACGCTTTCCTAACCGAATTAACCTCTCCGTTTCTCTCCATATAAATCTTTTCAATCCTGTCGAGGTTTTCTGTCAGCGCCGATTTACGAACCTCCTGCAGAATTTCCTCCCGGCATATCAGTCCTTTGTCCATATTCTGTTGTAAAAATTCGCCCTCCTTAAACAACAGGATCTTTTCTCCCGACACCAGTTTGGAAAATGCCGGATGATGAACCATACCATAAGCGAACAAACGATGAATGAGCACCAGCACTGTACTACTGGAAATGACCGGAAGAAATCCGGAAGCGCCGACGATTGCGCGACTGAGCACAGCACCCAGCACTATAGTGATAATATTGTCGAGCGGTGAATGAAGACCAAAAGACCGACGGCCGGAAATCCGGATGAGGATCAGAGCAATGATAAAAACGACGACCGATCTCGCCGTCATTTGAAGAATGGTCAGATCTTTTCCTGAGCCAAATATTTCGTGAAGGATTTGCATTGTCAGCTGTTTATGTCCTCATCCCGAAAACATATGCCAGCGTTGAGCGTAAAGCGTAAGGCGTAAAGCGTAAAGAACCTGTCGACTACCAGATATCCTCGCATGCGGGGTCAACCCCTCAAACGACCAACAACAAATCACCAACAACTAACAACCAACAACTAACAACTAACAACCAACAACTAACAACTAATAACTAACTGCAAACTGCCAACTACCAACTGCCAACTATCCATGTGGAAATAACACCCCAAAGAAAAACGCAGCGTTTTCCAAATTGTGGTTGTCTTATATACAGAAGAGTTTTTGTACTGAAGAGTTTTTGCTTATGCGAAGCCAAGGCTGAGTGCTTAGCTACCCTGGACACTGTGTTCAGGGTTTTTTATTTACCGGACTTACCACCGCCTACTTTCTTTTCCACTTTCTTCCTTGAATTTCCTTCGGACTGAATAGCTTTCTTCACCTGATCTGCTGAAGAGCCGGATTTTTTGCTTTCATATTGTACTTCGTAATCTTGCTTGCCGGCTACTTTTGTTCTGTCCTGTGATATTCCGCGGGAAGTTTTTTTCTTTTCCATAATAATATATTTTAATAAAATTCCTTTTACATTTTTTCAAAAATATTGCCAGAATAATTCAGGTGTAGAATAAAGTTTTTAAATAGATGCAATTTTATTTTCCGGATTATTTTAATTCAAAACCGCAACTCCAGAGAAACTTATCCTGGGCATTATGAATAAACCGAACTCGCGTTCTAAACCCCGATATCTATTCCAGTTTATTCATTGAAGTGTATGAAGCGAATGGCATGATATTATAATATACTCATTCGATCTTAATCAACATTTATTAATCAAAAGCACCACACCATGGGAAATTTGCTTTACATCATTGCCGTCATTTTAATTATTAGCTGGGCCATAGGATTTTTTGGTTATCATGCGGGTGGCATCATTCATGTTTTATTGGTAATAGCAATTATTGCGTTTCTGCTAAAGGTCATCAGTAGGGCATAACGGAGTTCCTCATTATTTGAACACGTTCATAGAACGTATACGGAATCCGGAAATAAATTGCGCAAAATGCTCCACATTTCCCGCTTCATAACTTCTTAAAACTTGTCGGATCAGGGTCTTTTATTTAGGCACAGTTTTAGTAATTATTAAATTAGCGAAACCATTAACGACATAGTTCTTATAAGGCAGTTGAATAATCCTCCCTATGTCGTTAAAGCCTTCCCTTACGGGAAGGCTTTTTTTGCATAAATGAAACGCACGACTTACTTCAGTTTATTTTTTTGCGGTTTACATTCGCTTCGATATTATCCGATTGCTGCTTTTTAAATAATAATCTTGCACGTTTCAGACCGGTAGCAATAGCGACACCCTCCTCTGCACCCTGTTCGAGCAATCGATTTGCAATTTCAACCGCTTTTTCACGCAACGGTAAGGGTTGATATTTATATGAAGGCGGGTAATTTCCGTTATACCAGGGCATACATGTTTTTTTACTGAGTAATTAATATGTTTTAAACAACCGGAGTCTCATCACAGTTGAAAAATAAAATGCGGTTTCATCCAGTTTAAAAATATTGGCTAGCCCGACGCGATGTCCTCCTGAATTTTTATTGCCCGTCCAATAATCTCAACAAGGTCCGGATCAGACAATACCATGTCGTGTCGGGTATGTCTCTCCCGCCAGTATATGCCATGATTCGGTGCAGTGCCACGATAAATTTCCAGCTCCCCGATAGATTCAGGATTCGCCGCCAGGGCATAGCGAACAGTATACACGGGAACCCTGTCAACAAACTGTTTTGTAGTCTCCCCAATGAAGAGGAAATCCATATAAGTAAACAGTACTGTGAATTTTGACCCCATACCCTGTGTAATAAATAAATGGGCAAGGGCTGTAGGAAGGTTATAGATCACTGTTACAGATCCGGGGTACTTCTTTTGCAATATCAGATCGGTTCAATCGTTTAAGTAGATGAGCCAAAAAAATCGTTCATGATTACCCCAAGCCGGCTGTTTTTGTTACTAATCCTTGTCTCGATCAATGCATGCAAGCCCGAAGTTTATTCATTTACCGCACATCCGAAAATCGTAACCGAAAAGGATTCGGTTCATCTGCACTGGGCAATCCGTGGGAAGCCGGAATTGACATTTCATCAGAAAAAAGTCGCTTATCCCGGTGGCGACAGTCTGCAATTGCTGCAATTTTCCCTGGTGGCTGAAAAGGGCGGGTCGCGTTCGGCACCCAGCCTGTTAGAATTAGGCGTATTGCCCCTGGTCTATCGGGATCTTTTCGTTCTGCCTGTCACCGGCAGGCATGGTGACACACTGGTTGCCATGGGTAGCAGGGATAGCCTGTTTCAGGATTTCCAGGTAGAATCGATGACTTCGGTTACCGGCAGAAAAATTTTGGTTGAACACAACAGTTTTCGGACCATGTTATATGATTCTGTAACCCGGTCCAAAACATTCAGGGGAGTTGATTATGCTGGTTCCTGGAAATTTCAGTCCATTTTGACACCACAGGAAAAAGCAAATCCGAAACTCGTTCCAGGTCAGTTTGCAATCGCTGTTTTTATAAGTCCGAAAGGTTCCGTTCAGAACAACCGGTAGCCCTTGATAAACCTTTATTTTATTTTTCCAGTTTCTTCTGGGCATCTTCTGCCATCATCAGATGATGCTCAAGCACAGGAACTTTATTTTTAGCCCACGCGCTTACCTGTGCATCATTTCCTTTTTCTGATTCCTTCTTGAACTCATCGATATCATCCTTGTGATCTGATACCATTAAATCGGCATAGGCTTTATCAAAATCCTTTCCTTTCTTTTCATCCAGATCGCTTACCTTTTTCTGACATTTCTCACTCATGTTGTCAGGGATGACGATGTGTTTATCCGCAGCCAAAGCTTTCAGTTCCTTATTGGCCTTCGAATGATCGGCGACCATCTGGGCTCCCAGTTTCTTTACCGTCTGACTTACACCTTTTTTTTCGGCCAGCTTGCCAAGCGCCACTTCAAGCATGCCACCATCCGTAGCCGCGACCGCAAAATCTGCATCCGGTTTCATATCTGCCATATGAACAGGCGCGGCTTCCGAAGTGTCTCTTTTTTTTGCACTGTCTATATTAGCTGTATTTGCGCTGTCTGCCTGTTTTTTTGAATCTGTGGATCCATCGCCGCAGGAGGATAAAAAGATGACTCCCGAACTAACCATTAATAATAAATGTGACTTTTTCATGTTAATATATTTCAATTTTTATTTTTTATTAGAAAAACAATGCCATGAGCCATGCGGTTTCAAATTGATTCTTCCAGTTTCCTTCTTAAAAAAAAGGCTGTTTTACTTTCTTTTAATTCTGCAATCTGCTCGGGTTTTCCAAAACCAACAATCAATCCGCCTTCATCTCCGGCTCCTGGTCCCATATCAATTACCCAGTCACAGGCAGCAATCACCTGCATATCATGTTCCACCAGTATAATCGTATTTCCTGCATCAGCCAGCCTGTTCAACTGTTTGATAAGACGTTCCACATCTGCGGGATGAAGTCCTGTGGTGGGTTCATCCAGTACGTACAGTGTCGAACCGATTTGAATCCTTTGCAATTCAGTTGCCAGTTTTATCCGCTGCGCTTCACCGCCCGACAATTCTGTCGCCGGTTGTCCGAGCCGCAGATATCCAAGTCCCACTTCCTGCAAAACTCCGAGTGAGCGGAGTATCGATGGTTCGTCAGTAAAAAAATCAAAGGCTTCATTCACCGTCATTTTTAATACATCCGCAATATTGGACCTCTTATATAAAACTTCCAGTGTTTTATCATTATACCGGCTTCCATTACACACCGGGCAGGGTGAATAAACATTGGGGAGAAAAAGTAATTCCACCATCACAAATCCTTCTCCTTCACAATTCGGGCACCGACCGCTGGCGACATTAAAAGAAAATCTGCCCGCATTGTAATGACGCGCCCTGGCCATCTTTGTAGAAGCAAAAATTTTTCTTACCGGATCGAAAAGGCCGGTATAAGTAGCCAGGTTTGATCTCGGTGTACGGCCAATAGGTTTTTGATCAACAACCACCAGACGTTTTATATTTTGTGGAATTTCTTTTATATGTCCTTCTCCCTGAATTTTGATTTCCGGCGCGGCAATTTCATCTTCGGTTTCCACTGACTGACCCAGCATCTCACTGACCAGTTCAACCAATGCCTGGCTTACCAGGCTTGATTTACCAGATCCTGAAATTCCGGTTACTGCGGTCATCACGCACAATGGGAAATCCACATTTATTTTCACCAGGTTATTCCTGGAAATATTTCTGAGTTTCAGCCAGCCTGCCGCTTCGCGACGCGCAGACCGGATTTGTTTCTTCTGATGGAAAAGATACTCGCGTGTTTTTGACTGTGCTATTTTTTCAAGGCCCGGCAACTCACCGCTATACAGTATTTCACCGCCGTTCAATCCTGCGTCGGGGCCCACATCCACGATCCAGTCCGCTTTTTCAATGATGTCCAGTTCGTGTTCAACCACAAATAGAGAATTGCCCGCAGCCTTTAATTTTTCCATGGCCGAAATCAGCGCCAGCGTATCGGATGGATGCAGACCTGCAGAAGGTTCATCCAATACGTATACTACACCAAAGAGATTTGAATGAATCTGTGTTGCGAGTCGCAATCTTTGCATCTCGCCCGGAGACAACGTAGGTGTACTTCTTTCCATCGTAAGATAGCCCAGACCCAGATCTTTTAAAACGAAGAGACGATGCAGGAGATCCTCACAAATGCGTTGTGTTACAATTTCGGCTCTGCCTTTTTTCTTTCCCGTCGTATAGGGTTCGACCAGTTGCAATAATTTTTTTATCGGCAGACGTGAAATGTCCATTATATCCATCCCTGCAAAATGAACGCTCAATGATTCGGGACGCAAACGCTTGCCTTTGCAGACCGGGCATGGTGCACTGACCATATACTTCAGCACTCTCTTTTTCATCAGGGCACTTTGTGTTTCAGAAAAAGTATGCAGCAAATAAGCTCTTGCTCCGGAGAACGTACCCATATAACTCGGTTCCTCCTTTCGTCGGATGGCTCTTTTTATTTCTGCATGCGTAAAGCCTGCATACACAGGAACCGTTGGTTTTTCTTCGGTAAATAAAATCCAGTCGCGATCTTTTTTGGGCAATTCTTTCCAGGGGATGTCGACATTATACCCCATCGTGATTAATATATCACGGAGGTTTTGTCCCTGCCACGCTGTTGGCCAGGATGCAATAGCCCGTTCGCGAATGCTGAGAGAATCATCAGGCACCATCGTTTTTTCCGTGATATCATAAATAACCCCGAGCCCATGACAATTCGGGCAGGCGCCCTGTGGCGTATTAGTTGAAAATGATTCTGCATAAAGGATGGACTGACCGGGAGGATAATCACCTGCCCGGGAAAAAAGCATGCGCAAAAGATTGGATAAAGTTGTGACACTGCCAACTGAAGACCGTGTGGAAGGCGAACCCCTTTGTTGTTGCAGAGCTACCGCGGGTGGCAGACCCGTGATCTCATCAACCTGCGGAACTGCCATCTGATGAAACAGGCGTCGTGCATAAGGCGACACCGATTCCAGATATCTGCGCTGTGCTTCCGCATATAAAGTTCCGAATGCGAGAGATGATTTTCCGGAACCGGAAACGCCGGTGAACACAACGAGGGCACCCCGTGGTATGGAAAGCGAAATATTTTTCAGATTATGTTCCCTTGCGCCGCGCACATGAACAAAGCCGTCGTCTTTTTTTGAAAAGTCCATTCTAAAAATATTTTGTTGGGCGCGAGGCAGGAAGCAGGAAGCAGGAAGGCGGGAAGCAGGAAGGAGGAAGGAGGGAAGCAGGAGGCAAGACGCAGTAATATATACATCATATCTTCCTTCCCTCCCTCCTGCCTCCTGCATCAAGCCTTCGCCTTAGCCTTACGCCTTACGCTTTACGCCTTACGCTTCTCACGGCTGTCCCTTCCCTCCCGATGAACCATAAATCTGGCCGGTC
>DASSGT010000733.1:0-3214 GCA_035693345.1 Puia sp.
ATTTTTTCACTGGCCTCGCGTTCACGAAGTTCCGCCTGTTTCTGGTCAGTTACATCCTGCAGGATTCCATTGAAACGCACAGGGATATTTTGTTCATCAAAGATGGCTTTGCCCATTGCCCGTACAATTCGTTCAGAAGCATTCAACGGATCAACGATCCGGTAATGAATATCGATCAATCCACCCGATGACGGTGTGAGCGCTAATTGAATCGCCTCAGTCACTCCTTTCCGGTCATCTTCATGCATTATGGCAATCGCTCTTGCCAGATCGATTTCTTCATCACGCTGCATTCCGAACCATTCTTTTAGCCGGGCATTCGAAGTAAAACGATAAGTGGAAGGATTGAGATCCCAGGTTCCCAGATCGGCCGCATCAATGGCAAATTCAAGTTCTTTCTTGCTCTCACTAAGCTCCTGGAGATACTTGACTTTTTGCGTCGTTTCGGTGCATATAACGAGTACTCCTTCGATGTTTCCATCCTCACCCATCACGGGGCTATAACTGAATGTCCAATATACATCCTGTATGCTGCCATCGCGATAGATCGGTACAAGCTGATCTTCACTCCAGGTTGATTCGCCTGTAGTTCGCACCTGGTTTATCAGAGGAAAAATGATTTCCCATATTTCGGGCCAGCAGTCTTTCCCTTTTTGTCCAAGCGCGGTAGGATGTTTACCACTTCCGCCTAAACTGGGCCGGTAAGCATCATTATAAAATTGAATGAGATCAGATCCCCACCAGAGAAACATGGGGAATCGCGATGGCAACAGAATGGCGAGTGTTGTCTGAAGACTTTTGGGCCAGGTTTCCGGGATGCCTAACTGATTTTTTGACCAGTCATATCTCCTCGTTAATTCTCCCATCTCACCGCCTCCATTTAAAAAACCTGGTGTTATCATCAGACTAATCGAGTATGTTTTGAAGAATTTTTTTTAGTTCATGAAAATTACCCGGCTTTGTAAAAAATTGCATAGCGCCCAGGCTTTCTTCATCAGAAACAGAAGGAGGACCCAATGTAGTGGACAGGATGATAATTGGAATCCCCCTTATTGCCGGTTGGTGTTTGATTTCTGCGAGGAACTGCTGACCGGTCATAATGGGCATATTGAGATCCAGAAAAATAAGATCGGTTGCCTTCGGTTCGGATTTGAGGTAAACCAACGCTTCTCTGGCACCAGCCATTACCGTACAGTCAATATTATTGTTCAGTTCACCCAGGGCCAATTGAAAAAGTTCCTGGTCATCTTCATCGTCATCTATTAAAAGAATGCGTTTGTATTGCATGTCAAAGCATCCGGCAAGATAAATGAAATCTGATGAAAGGAGAATCGTGGTCAATTCGCTTAATACCTGTATTCCTGATGCAACATAGTTCTGTTGGGGAAGAATTCGATTTCAGATTTTCCTGTTGAAAATCGGGTTGATGGTATACCAGGCCATCGCCGGAAAAAACATGATGGGTACTCCGAGCCCCGGGAAGAGCTCAGGCGACTTAATTGCCAATGGCAATGATATCGAAATGGGAATCATCACCATCGCGAATGATATGATGGAAAATATAAAATTGAAAATGATTTCTCCGCGGTTTTTGAAAAATCTGTTACATGCATAATACAAAACCGCCGCCAGCATACAAATTAAAAAACAAAAACCACTGACGGCGGTCAGACCGGCCACCTTCGAAAAATCAATCTCAGTTGCAAAATAATAGATCCGGCTATATATAAAACCAGCCAGCGATGCCAGAAATCCTGCGGTCAAGGCATGGTAAAAAATCTTTCTGAACATATTTTTATTTTGTAACCGGAACCGCAATATCCACGGTGAAGGTGCTCGCGCCATGATTGGGTTCAGCCGTATTGACGTTGTAGTCAAGACGGTTTATAGTGAAACTGCTTTTGAATACGTTATTATCAAATGTAAACGGCAACGCCACCTCCTTTTGAACACCATGCATGGTCAGCATTCCTTTCGCCTCATATCCGGTGGCTGTTTTGGTGACAGCTGAGGAAGTAAATTGTATCGTCGGATATTTTTCCGCGTCAAACCATTTCTCACTTTTAGCGTGCGTATTTTTCATTCCATTTCCGGTGTTGATCGTTGATACGTCTATGGTCGCATCAAATTTTGAAGTCGCCAGATCATTCGGATCAAAGTTGATCGATGCTTTTAACCCGCCAAATGTTCCGGACGGATCACCACCGGAGAATTTAATGGAATAGTCGTCGGTTATTTTCCACTCCTGAGAAACCAGTATGGTGAAGGAGGAAGCAATTATGAGTAAGGCGGCTAAGAACGGATAAATAGCTTTTTTCATGTCTGATACTTTTTATAAAAGATGATTTATAACCTGAAATTATCAATCAGTTATTCAATCTATTCCAAATTGCGACTAAACCAGCCTTTTTTGAGACGAATGGATCAAAAAAAAGCCTGAGCGGCGTATTTTAGATCATATGGGTGTTTTGGCACTCTGTATTAAAGGATTGTACCTTCGAAAACAATTATTCCGGTTATATGCAAAAACTAAAACTGTACTCTTTTATTTCTTTAGTCTTTATTATGACAGTAGTATTCAATAACCATTCGAATGCGCAGAATAATCATCAGGTTGTTCGTATTGCGAAACTGCAAATAGATTCGGCGCAACTCGAAAACTATAAGACAGCTCTCAAAATCCATGCAGAAACAGCGGTACGCGTTGAACCAGGGGTCATTACCTTGTATGCCGTGTATGAAAAAAATCATCCGACACATGTGACTGTTTTTGAAATCTACGCTAGTCAGGATGCCTACCAGGCTCATTTAAAGACTGCTCATTTTCTGTTGTATAAGCAGACTACAAAGGATATGGTTCAATCACTTGAACTCATTGAAACGGTTCCCATTGCGCTGGAGACCAAGGGGAAATAGTGTTTTTTAGTTGACAGAGTATCCGGTAACCGGACTGTTCCTTTGAACTGTGTAAAAATAAATTTTGAGAAGCCAATCGGCTGCATGTATATTTGCAACTGATCGGCTTCTTATTAAATTGTTATCATGAGACGCGACATTTTTCAGGCCATTGCAGACCCCACCCGAAGGGCCATCCTCGTTCTGATCGCTGTGCATGCGATGACCCCCAATGCCATTGCAGAGCACTTCGACATCACCCGTCAGTCCATATCCAAACATTTACGTATCCTGTCCGAGTGTGAACTCCTGGCCCAAA
>DASSGT010000734.1:0-2296 GCA_035693345.1 Puia sp.
TTATCCCCTTCGAATTTTTCGATCATAAATATTTGTTCTGGTGAAGCTTCCAGAATATACTTATTCACGATCCACGTAACAGATTCTGAATATGGCGGAGTGGTCAGGGAACCTTTATACGAATAATAACCACCACTCATAACCTTTTTTGCGATCGCAGAAAACAGGTCTCCGAAATTTACCTTGCCAGCAGGAAGGGTATTGTTATGTTCTTCTTCGGGTATCGCATTCAGAAACTCTTTCAGAAATTGATTTTCTTTTCCCATTTTAAAAAGAAATGCCACGACGAGATACCGGGGGGAATTGGAAGTGTTGGAATCTTTCAAAACATTTACAATATGCATTTCCATCGGATAGGTGAGACCGTCGATCAGATGTTCTGAAGGTGTATGAAAATGAAATTGCCTGGAAGTGAATGTTTTTTCTCCTACCGTAAAATCGCTGCCTGCCTTAAAGTCCAGCTGAACCGTATGCCCCAGGTTTTCAATTTCTGTTATATCCGTACCGAATTTTATCGACACCAGCTGGTTTGTATCTGTCATTGTGCTGTCGGAAAGAATATTGATGGGTGATTGTGACAATTTCTCATCCAGCCTGGGCAAAGCATAACCCTGGGTGACCCTGGCAGAAGCATCCGGCGCCTCTGATTTCACTATATTATTTCCGGAATCTATGGAAAGATTTTGTTGTGCGTGCAAGACTGTATCCTTCGGATTTCCGGTTTCTCCGGAATCTTTACAGGCAGATACCAGGCAAATAATTACAATAAAACCGTATGGAAAATAACTTTTCATTGATTTTGATTTAAAGGTCAGAAATTTCAATCAATACTGATCGCAAAGTTCTCAGGATGTTGGCCTGGCATAGGAATTGCCTGACTCCATACCATCAGTTCACCATGAAGAAAATACTTATCGTTGAAGACGAGGCAGATATGTGCCTTTTATTAGAAATTTTGCTTGCCGGTAAAGGCGTTCAGCTTGATCACGTGAAGAGTATTTCGTCGGCTGCTGACTATTTACAGTCACAAATCCCATCCATGGTTATTTTAGATAATAAACTGCCCGACGGCTTCGGGATCGATTTTATTCCTGAAATAAAAAAGGAATTTCCCGACCTCAAAATCATTATGATTTCGGGATTGGGTGACTCCGCAAAGGATGTGGCCCTGGATAATGGCGCAGATATTTTTCTAAATAAGCCATTTACCAGGGATCAACTATTTCAATCAGTCAAAAACCTCTTAAACTAGCAACATGAAAACATTTGGAATCGTTTTGATTATCATAGGCATCGTGATGATCATTATTAAAGGAGTGTCAGTTCCCGTACAAAAAAATGTTGTGGATGTGGGTCCGATAAAAATTGACAAGACCGAAAACAAATGGATCGGATGGCCGACCTATGCAGGTGCTGTGTTGGCAGCGATCGGTACAGTCCTGGTCGTGTCGGATAAAGGACGCCGGTAAATATCTGCAACAATCTAGGCGGGTGTTAACTTCGATGCAAACTTCCGCACATCTTCTACCAGCAGATCCGGTTCTTCCATAGCGGCAAAATGACCACCCCGCGGCATTTCAGTCCATTGGTTTACGTTGAAATATTTCTCCGCGAATTTCCGGGGTGCATTCACGAGGTCATGTGGGAACACGGCAAAAGCCGCGGGCACTTCCGTTTTCTTGCCTGATTTATCGAACGGGTTTAGTTTCACCAACGGATTGTATACCTCATTCATCGTCGATTTCATGGTTTCATAATAAATTCGGATAGCCGAATTGATCGTTTGGGTTGCCCAGTAAATGGTGAGATTCGTGAGTAATTCATCTTTGGTAAAAGAGTTTTCCAGTTTTCCGCCATTTTCGCTCCAGGAATAAAACATCTGTATGATCCAGCCTGCGAGACCGGCGGGTGAATCATTTAATGCATATCCAAGTGCCTGTGGTTTGGTGCTTTGTATCATGGCGTACCCACCTTCCGTCTGTTGCCATTTCCTGCCCTCGTCCATATATTTCTTTTCCGCACCCGTCATTTCTCCTTCGGGGGTGGAAAACAAATGACTGAATGGAACATCTGTCAGATGAATACCGATCAGCGAACCGGCGTGATAGAGGGCGATTTTTTCAGCAATGCTTGTTCCCCAGTCACCACCCTGTACGAGATATTTTTTATATTCCAGTTCTTCGGTCATCAGTTTGTTGAACAGCGCGCCGATTTCCTTTGTATCCATCCCGGGTTTTTTTGGAATATCAGAAAAACCATAACCTGGAATGGAAGGAATGACCAGATCAAAAGAGAG
>DASSGT010000735.1:0-7322 GCA_035693345.1 Puia sp.
ATTCTTCCTGTTTTGTTTTTCAGCGATTTCATTTGTTTCTTCTGCTCAGTTGGCTTTTGTGAATTCGAAATATATAGTAACAAAAATGCCTGACTATCCGGATTCCCTTGCCAAACTGAATAACCTGACGGCTTTATGGCAGAAAGAAATAGATGACAAACAGGCGATCCTGGAGAAAATGTATAAGGATTTTGAAAAGGATGAACCCCTGCTGACGGATGATTTGAAGAAAAAAAGAACCGATCAGATTTTTTATCATGAAAAGGAACTGCGCGATTTGCAGCGCACACGTTTTGGATATCAGGGGGATCTGTATAAAAAGCAACAGGAATTGATAAAACCCATTGAAGACCGGGTGGCAATAGCCATCAGGTCAACAGCAACCAGGCTTTCCTATAAAGTCGTATTGGATAAGAGCGAGGGCAATACCGTTATGTATTCGAAACCTGCGCTGGATATAACGGAAGAAGTGGAGAAGGAATTAGGCATCATAAAATGAGGAACCGGTAGACACCGGCTCCGTTTTATATTGCTCGTCCATGATTTACTGTCTTAATAATTCATGCTTTTTTTCATTTCCTCAAAACTCTTCCAGTCACCATTGATCAGGTATTTTTTGTCGTACGCATTGCAGATAATTAATCCGGTTAATGTGCCGACGCCTGCACCCAAAATGCCTCCCAGAAAAATGCCGCCGATCTGATTCGCTGCTCCGGGAAGTCCTTTGCTTTTTTGGGCGCCTGCATTCCCAATCAGTGCACCCGCAATGGCACCCCCTACAATGGCAACGGGCAGAAGCCAGGCTCTTATTTTTGTATTACGCACTTTGATTCTTTGTATGAATCTGTAATTATAACTGTCCCAGTTGGATTCATTATACATATTGGTGTTTTGCAGGGGATCCGGCTTGGCCGCAGCTTTTTGATAAACAAATACAGATGAATCTTTGATAGCCATGATGCGAACCTTCATAGACTGAGTCTCAGAGAAAGTAATTCTGGCAGGCAGCCCCTGATACGTCCTGGCCTGACCGGATTTTAAACTATCCTGCGATTTTATATTTTGAAAGAACAGAAAACTACAGATTAAACAAATGGTCATCGGTTTCATAAAATGTGTTTTAAGGCTTGAGTGACATGCACAAGCGGCAAATGGTGCACGATTCAAAAGTATATGTACTCTGAGCGCATCCCTAATGGCTATTTACTGCTGTCTCCGCCGCGAAAGCAAATCCCGCAAGTACATGTCCTTTTACAATGATCATTAGTGAAATCTGCCAAAATCAAAGGACCTGCTACCCGATTAGTATTTGTTGCAAAATTGATTATCACGATAAGTGGTTATTGCCAGAATAAAAACCTGCAAAACTGATCCCATTGACCACATTTTATTTGCGTATTCAAATCAATCGCTATTGCGTATTCAAATCAATCGGCTATCTTAAGCCCCAAATAACGATCAAGCATATCTGATGAAACCGCATTACCCTATTCTCGACGGACTGCGAGGCACAGCTGCCATTATGGTGGTCATATATCATTTATTTGAAGCATATTTTCCGGTTGTGGGCCAACACCCTACACCTCATGGTTATCTGGCAGTAGATTTTTTTTATCTGTTATCCGGATTTGTGGTCGGTTATGCATATGATGACAGGTGGGGCAAAATGAGCATGAAGGAATTCTTTAAAATCAGATTGATACGTCTGCATCCACTGGTTATTTTAGGTGTGCTGATCGGAGCCATCGGTTTCTGGTTTGATCCGTATACGAATCTGGGCCACCAGGTTGGAATTATCAGGATCATCATCACGATGATCATCGGGTTTACACTACTGCCTTCTCCGGATGTACGCGGATGGGGCGAAACACATTCACTGGACGGCCCCTGCTGGTCTTTATTGCAGGAGTATATCGCCAATCTGATCTATGCTTTGTTTGGAAGAAAAATGACCAAGGTCGTATTATGGATTATCGTGATCATCAGCGGAATTATACTGACCGTGGTGTGTGTATCGAGGGGCAATATTGCAACGGGATGGGGTTACGATAGTTTTTGGATCGCGATGGTACGTATGATGTATCCTTTCTTTGCGGGTTTATTATTGTTCCGTGTTGGAAAGCTGATTCATATACCAAAAGCATATAGTATGTGTTCATTGTTTTTGATTTTGTTGTTTTGCATACCAACCTATCAGTTCACGGGCTGGTATGAAGCAGCCTGCATACTTTTTGCTTTCCCACTAATCGTTTCTGCCGGCGCCGGTGGACAAATCAGCGGGCGATGGGCAAAAATCTGTAGCTTCTCCGGAGCCATATCTTATCCGCTCTACATCACCCATTACCCTTTTATATATATCTATACTGCCTGGATTGCAACCAAAAAACCTGCACCAGCGACAATCATACCGGTTGCCGTCGGGCTATTCATTTTTTTTATTTTGCTGGCATGGGCTGCGTTGAAATTATATGATGAACCCGTCAGGGCCTGGCTGAAGAAAAAATATTTATACAATAGCCGTTAAATCCAACTGACAAGAACTGCCTGCTGATACCACAATTATACCTGTGTAAAAAAAGATTTTATGGAGTACAGGCTTAGATATTATCCAGCCATGCGCATTCCGAAACAGCATGATCAGAATATGGCTTTTTGAGAAAAAGCAAGCTGGTTACCGATATACAAAGCGACTATCCCAACAGAAAATTTAGGTAAACTGTTTTTCGGTATTTCAATCGTGTTGGTCCCTGCGCTCAGCTGCACATATTTTTGCCTGACAACCTGCCCGATCTGATTGTAAATAACAAGTGTTCCCTGGCTGTTGGGAGAATTTTTTGCCAATGTACCGATCAGTGATTCCGGATTTCCGTTCGCATTCACCGCGACATAGAATTTCCGCTGGTCCACTGAATTATAATTCGCGAGATAAATGTTTGAATAAGTAATTTCTCCTCTTTTATTCACTGCTTTCAGCCTGTAAAAATTACTTCCTGTTTCCGGATGCTGGTCAGTAAAATAAAAAGGACTCATGGACAGGATGTTTTCATCCGTTGTATTCATCACTTTTCCAATAGATACAAAAGACTGAGAGGCTGTTGACCTTTCAATTTCGTAATAATCTGTATTTGGCTGATTTCCGTCAAGCCATCGCAACTCAACTTTGTCTGATTTAACAATGCCATCTAATGTGAGTCTTGTTCCGAACAATGTGGCAAATTGAAAATAATTCAGTGTCATCACGGCAGTGTCGACACATCCGTTTCTTTTTTCCGTTACAACCAACTGGTAGGGTCCCCAGGCAGTATCTGTTATTGGATTTTGTATGTTGGAGGTGAAACTATTCGGTCCGCTCCAATTCCAGAGCAGTCCCTGTGATCCTCCAAAAGGCGTCATATAGTTACTGGCGTTCACATCACCGCCATACAATTGCAGATAAGAAAAATTAGATCCGACTCCTGCGAACACAGACGCAACAGGAGGAAATGTATCAAGCGGAACTACAACCGTTGCCGTTCTCGTTGCCGGGCAACCCAAAGCCGGGCTGGCAGACACTACATAGGTTCCGGCCTTATTGAGATTCACCTGCGAACTATCACTATTTGAACTTGTAATATTTCCGTTGGCGGTTGTCCAGCTGTAAATCCCCGCCGTTGAATTATTAGTGATCTGTATATCACCGGCTGGCCGGTTACAACGTAATGTATCCGGGGTTATTGAAAAGTCCATAACAGGTTCACGAAGAAATGTCAGGGGCTCAACAAAATCCTGCATATTAGAGACAAATGAATTGGATGATCTCGATTTAAAGAAAATATCAGAGAACATCGATACACATGGATTCAATCCATTGGCGGTATAAAGAGCAGGATCCAAGCCGATGCGGGTCAGGTTCAATCCTACTTCGACAAGTTGTAAGGACAAATATTGCGTACCCCAGTTTTTTGTTGACTGTTCGGTTCCCCAGGGTGTTGAATAAGTAGTATCCTGTGCAGGTGTCGCTGAAAAATTTGAAATACCGGAACCAAAATCCGTTCCGCCTGATTTGGAAAGAATGGATGCATAACCAAAGGCCGGCGTTGCTCCATTAAAGTTTGGTCCGAAATTAAAGTAAGCTGGTGTAACAGATGCGTAGGTGGTCTGGCTGACCCATATGCGCAGATCCACCACGGGGGCAGAACCCGGAGTGAAATTGACTGCAATAATCATATCACCGGTTTGCGTAACATTTCCACTCGCATCAAACAACCATTGGGTATGGCCAGCATCAGTTCCTGCAGTAGAAAATGCGCCGGTTAGTCCATTATAACTAAAATCTTTCTTGTATAATTCGATATCAAAATATTTTGATCCTGATGTTCCGACAGTAGAAACCCCGGTAAAAAGCCAGAGTGAATCATGTATGTTGAGACCATCCCGGCGCATATGGGCGTAGACGTCCAGTAAGTCATTTTTATCAGGGATATTCGACGTACCTCCAACCCAATTCGATGGATTATCGCCATTCTTTGATGCTATGGTAAAAATGGTTGAATCAAACAGGGGGCTCGTGGAAATATAGTCCCTGCCATATACCGCGTCCAGCCACAGTCTGCCATTGATCTTTGAAAAAAGAGGTACCGACATTCTTTTATTAAAGCCCATATTTGCTCCACCCTGTAGCAGATTAAATAAGTTCGTTGCGTTTGAAGTGTCAATTACATTATAAGAAAAAGGGGAAGCTGAAAACCAGTCATCGCTGGCGATGATCCCGGAGCTCGTACCATATTTTACATAGTTGCTGCGTGTATCTCCATCAACACCAAAATAGGCATTAATACCCCCATTGGTGAGCTGGGCGTTGGAGATGAGCGGTGAAAGGATCACCAGTAAAAAGATGGTAGCGTAAAATTGTTTCAAGGGTATAATCGGATTTAATGATCTTCCTATTTCTTTGCGAATTAAGAAGATCTACCCCACAAGATATTAAACGTCTTTTCCCGCTGCAATAGGAAAACTACGATGGTTTCAAGCATAACCCTTTGGTGATCAATAAAAAGGATCCCGTTTTCAGGTGGGATCCTCTTTTATCCTCTAAAACAGCGTACGGATTATATCTAATGATGCAGTTGGATGGTATCTACGTTTGTTATCTGACCCAATGCAACCACCGTATTTATAGATGTTTGTTTTAATGTTGTGTCGGAAGGAAGAAAATAGAGCGAATAATTACCCGCTGGAATATCCCTGAACAAAAATTTACCGCTGCTGATGTCAGTAGATGTGGAAGCGATGGTATCCAATCCCTGAATCGCAAAAACAAATGTCTTTGCAGAATCGGGCATGACGACGCCGAAAATATCACCGCCGGAGGGTATGAGAGAAATAATTCTCAGCACAGGCTTCAGTAAATATTTTCCACTGTTCCCTGCTTTCACAATGGATTTACCTGCATCAAAATCCAGTGTCAGTCTGTATAAGATTCCACCCGCTACTGCCTGGTGCACCTGTACTTTTAAACCAGACTCCTGGGCACTGGGTGTTTTCATTGGAATCTTGCTATCATCACTCGTAACGATATAATTATTATCTCCCAATATCAGGCGAATCTGGCTAATCGTACCCGGAGGAATCGTCGCGTCTGCCAGCAGTGTATCTTTTCCGTCGGAAAAATCCAACAGGTTGTACATTCCGGGATGGCTGCCATTCAATATGATTGGTTTGGTTGTATCATCCATCAAAATTTCTATTTGCTGAATGTCCACCCAAACTTCCTTTACGGAAGGATCTGGGCCGTCTGTCAGGCTAACCTGCAACCTGCTGGTCGTGCCTGAAGTACTTTTATCATTTTTGGAACAGGATCCAAAAAATAAGAAGGCTCCAATGAAACATATAATAAACAACATGCCGCGCTTTTCCATGCCTGCTTTTTTAGATTAAATGATTTTTAAATCGCGAATCGCGATTTGAATTCAGTGAAAAGGAATCTATCCTTCATTAATCATCATGGTCTCCATGACCATGATCTTTTTTATCATGTTTGTCTTCTTTATAATGACCATATGCGTGGCCTTTTCCATGCCCGTTTCCCGGCCCGTCATCCCTGTGGTCACGCAGCACGGGCTGATGGTCGTAGTATTCGCGATAATGCGCATAACGAACCCTGTAATTCTCGTGATGCAAATAAGGACGAGGATCGTTGATCACCACTTTATATCCCCTGTAAAGGTTGTAAGAACTGCATCTGGGAGGAAGCGATGTGGCAAAAACCCAATTTCCCCCGTTAAAGTAAATAAACTGATGCTTGGGAACGTAATAATACGTTTCAATATCAGGCATGTAATAATAATTCACATTATCGTACCCCGAAGGACCCCAGTTTGGCTGGGCATCAACATTCACGTTGACACTTACATTTACCTGTGCCTGAACATGGCTAATAAAAAAACTTGCTGCAAATAAACACAAGGCCGGATAACGGTATTTCATTTTTAAGGATTTTAAATAGTTATTCCAAAGGAGTGCCAGATTTTCACAAAAACTGTTATAAAATGATAAGACTATTTCCCAATTTGGGAAATGACATTTACTATAACGATCATGTCAAAATATAAAAAACTATCCGAATTTGAAACTAAAGCCAAGCGACATGTAAAGCGTATTGGTCAGGTGTTCGGTAACCGTTTTGTTTGATGAATTACCACCTGATTGCTTTGTGTTGACATTAATTAATGAGGGATTCACCGGAATGGCATAAGTCGGTGTGAAATGGATAGTCAGTTTTTGAATATTGTATGTGAAAGGAATGCTGGCTTCATAATCCAGTATTTTAAAGTTTGAAGGGTTCACCACGCTGCCCACTACAGTTGTTCCTGTATTTCCCGTTGATTTACCTTTTCCACTGTTGGAATAGCGTTTATTTTTATAATAGTTGTTATAAAAGTTTTGGGTACCGGCATTTACACAGATTCCCGGAGTAAACTCTCCTTTATTGTGTAAAATGCTAAACCCTCGTTCCAATCCGAGACTGGTAGAGTAATCTATCTGAGGGCCGAAGTCCAGACTCAGATTTAGAAAAGTTTTTATTACACCGAAATCATATCCGTTTTGATATCCTGTGCTGGCCTGGATTTCAGAGGATACACTAGTGCTCTGGCTATTGTATAAAAATTTTGATACAGTCACCTGTCCGTCGTAGTTGCCGGTATGAAAAATATAACCACCTTCCACAGTAATTGCATCAACGCGGCTTTCACCGGCAGTGGATAAATAATTTAAAAGGGCAGAAAAATAAATGCCGGATTTATGATAATAACTGAATACCGGAATAATATAGGGCAATGCGG
>DASSGT010000736.1:0-6454 GCA_035693345.1 Puia sp.
AGCCGTTCACTGGTGCGTTGGGCTTATGGGGCGAAACAAGGAGAGGTGTCGGAATCTTTTTCTGTAGGAGACAAGTATGTAGTCGCTCTTTTGAATGATATAAACCATAAAGGCACGATCGGTCTGAGTAAGGCAAGACCCATGATTGAACCTATCTTAAGAAACCAGAAAAAAGCTGAAATCATTTCCGCTAAGATTGGATCTGCTGCAACGATAGAAGCGGTGTCAACCTCCTTCTCACAACCGGTTAGTCACGTGGATAGCCTCCAGTTTTCTTCTCCATATATCCCGAATGTCGGACCTGAGCCGAAAGTAGTTGGATATTCTTTTGATAAACTTTTGACGGGGAAAGCGGTGTCCGCACCAGTCGGTGGTAATGAAGGAGTATTTGTGCTAAAGGTGAATAATGTGAGTGCCAAGGCAAACTATAGTGTGGATCCGGAACAAGCCAGGCAGACTATGTTGCAATCCCAGGAAAATCTCATTCAGCGTTCAGGAACGGATGCTCTGAAGAAAAAAGCCAAAATCGAAGACGACCGGGGAAAATTCCTTTAAAGGCCTACAGCCGAAAGGTTAAAGCCTAAAACTAATTTCAAAGGTTGCTACATATTCTGGTCTCCAAAGAAAGTAGTAGAAGCTCTTGTTGACAATAGCCAACTCATATTCAAATATTAGGTTTGGGCTTTAACCTTTCGTCTTTGGGCGTAATGAGTATCTTTGCATGTGATGCAGGAAGAAATAATAAATAAGGTTAGTCAGAGTGCACTGGTTACGCTGGATCTGGAATCATTTTTCCCAACAGAGAGTATTCAGATTTTTGATTTGAAGCCTTTTCTTTTTATGGAACTGATATTAAAAGAAAAGGATTTCAGGGCGGCACTTTTAACGACTGACTGGTCAGTATATAAAGATAAAATTGTCGGAGTTTACTGTTCTGCCGATGCTGTGATACCTGTATGGGCTTATATGCTGGTCACCAGTTATATTCAGCCCTATGCAAAGGAAGTCATCATGGGGGATGAGACGGCTGTTCTAAGACAAATATTGACTGAACGAATTCAGGAGATCGATCCCAATGTCTATAAAGATCAGCGGGTCGTTATCAAAGGTTGCGGCGAAAAACCGATTGGAGATTTTGCCTTTCTCGAAATAACGAAAGTACTCAGGCCGGTAGCCAAATCCATTATGTATGGCGAGCCATGCAGCACAGTCCCTGTATTTAAGGCTCAAGGCTCAAAGCCAAATGCATAAAACTCTTTTCTGTTTTTTATCAGGAATAAATTAAGAATTTAAAAAGGCAATGTTTAAGAAGTGAGTATACCAATTATATTCCACTTCCAGACTTCCAGACTTTCAGTCTTCCACACTTGCTGTGAGCCACAGGCTCACAGCAGCGTTCCCCGCATGATGACCACTGCTACGGTGAAATAAATGATCAATCCGGTCACATCCACAAGCGTTGCAACAAAGGGAGCGGACGAGGCCGCAGGGTCGGCGCCTAATTTTTTAAGAAGTATCGGCAGCATCGAACCTGAAATGGTTCCCCATAAAACAACACCGAGCAGGGAAAAAGCAACGGTTATGGCTACCAGTAAATAATGATCCCCATAATTATATATGTGAAATTTCTGCCAGAGAAAAATTCTTAAAAAGCCCACCAGCCCCAGGATGGTGCCAAGCACAATACCGGAGAAAATTTCTTTGCGCATCACATAAAACCAGTCCCTGAATTTTATTTCACCCAGTGCCATTGCACGAATAATGATGGAGGATGCCTGTGACCCGGAATTTCCTCCGCTCGAAATAATCAGCGGAATAAAAAGGGCCAGTACAACCGCCTTGCTGATCTCCCCTTCAAAAAAACCCATAGCCGTGGCCGTTAGCATTTCGCCGAGGAAGAGAATGACTAACCATCCGGCACGTTTTTTTACCAGATGACCAAAAGAGATGGTTGTGTAGGGTTCTTCCAATGCTTCAGAACCCCCGATCCTTTGAATTTCCCGGGTATTTTCTTTTTCAGATAATCTGAGTACATCATCTGAAGTAACAATACCCAGTAGCACCCCCGACTCATTAATGACCGGCAGTGCAAAACGGCTGTTATTTTTAAATATGGCAATGGTTTCTGTCTGGGCGGCATTGACAGGGAGTGCAATAAACTGATGATCCATTAATTTTTCAACGGGGGTGGATGGATCGACCACCAAAAATTCTTTGATATTTATGTCGTCTATTAATACCCCGTTATCATCAACCACAAAAAGAAAATTCAGTGTTTCGGCTGCCTGTCCGCGGGTCCGGATAATATCGAGAACCTGGCGTACGGTATCCGATTCTTTTATTGCCAGATAATCCGGTGTCATCAATCGACCCACAGAACCTTCGGGATAACCCAGGAGTTTTAATGTTTCCGCCCTTGTTTCAGGATCCAGAATTTTCAACAACTCCTTGACAGCGTTGCCGGGTAATAATCCCAGGAATGCGGTTCGGTCATCGGGCTGCAGTTCATTCAGAAGTTCAGCAGCCTTCTCATCCGGCAGGGATTTGATAATGATTTCCTGCTTTTTCTTGCGTAAAAATTTAAAAACCCTGGCTGCATGTTTTACGTCAATATGCTGGAAAAGTTTGCCTGCCCAGTTGGTATACCGGTTTGTGAATTCAATGATGTCCCGCGAAGAAAGTTTATTCAGCTTTACAAATTCTGTGATCTTGTTATTCTGCAGCAGGTTCTTTATGTCATTTAAATTCGGCATACCCCTTTGATTGATTTTGTAAAGTTCTGATTTTCGAGATAAAATGAATTATCCTCATAATGCAATAACCTCTCCTGGATCCACCCCCGAATTGCTGCCAACCAGGGCATGCGTTCCCTGACCGTGGTAGTAATAAAAACGTCTTTTCGTTTTATATCTGATTGCTTCAATGATATTTTTCCATGGAAAGGAATCTGTTTCATAAAAAATTATTGCATCCGCCTTATTTTCAATTTTTGAAACCGGAATCTGATGGGCAGCCAGCTTCTGTCTTAATTTTCCCTCACTTCCCGGAGCTCCCATTATAAAAAAACGGGTGCCTGTTTTTGAACCGGGGGATGTTTTATTGAATGGCAATCCCAAAAATGAAAGTGTCTGCCGAAGACGCAATCCCAGCATCAGCATATATAACCGGAATGAAAAACTTTTATTGCTAAAATGTTTTTTTATAAACAATAACATGGCGTTATAAAACATTTTTACGTACCGGATATCCTTTTTTGTGCTTTCTCCTTTAAAATGAATGATGGTTGTATCGGGCAGATAATAATTTTTGAATCCGGCCTGGTAAATGCGATAACTCAGGTCAATATCTTCAGCATACATAAAAAACTGTTCATCAAAACCACCGGTTATATTCAGAACGGTTTTTTTTATCATCATGAAAGCGCCTGATAAAACATCCACTGTCTCTACACAACCTTCGTCCAGATGGCCCATATAATAGGACGAAAAAATCTTTGAACGGGGAAACAAACGGGCAAGCCCCGTCATCTTAAAAAAAGATGCGGCGGGATAGGGGAAACCCCGTTTAGATTCTCTCAGAAAACGTCCGCCACCATCAATCATTCTCACCCCAACTGCACCTGCATCCGCATGGTCCCTGAAAAAAGAAATACATATATCCAGACTGTCTTCTGCCAGAATGGTATCCGGATTCAGAAACAGGATAAACTCTCCGTTGCAACGCGGGATCACGAGATTGTTCGCTTTTGCAAAACCACTGTTTTCATAATTCCGGATGAAATGAAAATCCGGAAACAGGGGCTCGAGGAAATCGGGACTCCCATCAGTAGATGCATTGTCAATAATAAACACTTCAGTGCCGCCACCAGTCAATGAAAGCCCGTCGATCGACTTTTTTAATGAGGAAAGACATTGCTCCAGGAAATATTTAACATTATAACTGACGATGACGACTGATAAAATCATAGGTAAGTCTTTGTCAATCCGTCCCTCTCAACGGGGGCTTTATTATCTTTGCCCCATGTTAAAAACCACGCTGATTAAAGCGGCCGAACGTGCTGGCAGCATACTAAAGCAATATTACGGCAGCGAATTTAAGATTTCGAACAAAGAAGGGGTCAACAATCTGGTAACAGAAGCTGACCACGCAGCGGAAAAAACCATCATGGATATTATTCGGAATGATTTTCCGGATCATTATATCCTGAGTGAAGAATCCGGTGATATGCCTACAAATTCAGCCTATAAATGGATCATTGATCCCCTGGACGGTACCGTGAATTTTGCTCACGGGTTACCCATTTGCTGTGTTTCCATTGGCCTGGAACAAGATGGAGAAATGTTGATGGGCGCTGTGTACAATCCTTTTTTTAATGAGTTTTACTTTGCACAAAAAGGCTATGGTGCTACTCTAAATGACAAGTCCATTCATGTATCCGATGAGAAAAAAGTAGAAAAGTCCTGCCTCGTTACAGGATTCCCTTATTCTTATCTGGATGAACCGAACGGACCGCTGGAAGTTTTTTCCCGGCTCATCAGGAAGGGAGTACCGGTTCGGCGACTGGGCTCCGCGGCCATGGATCTCTGCTGGGTAGCCGCCGGGAGGTTTGATGGCTTTTACGAACATAAACTACAGGCCTGGGACAGCGCCGCGGGGTTTTTAATCGTGCAGGAATCCGGAGGGAAAGTCACCGATTTTAGCGGAAAACCATACTCTCCCTATCAACCTCAGATTGCGGCTACGAATGGAAAAATACACGCTGAACTATTAAAATGGATCGCCGGAGATCCTGCATCAGACGGGAAAAAATGATTCATCAAGAATAAAATATAATTATGGACACCCGTACTGAAATTTCTTCATTGGGCGAATTCGGACTCATTGATCACCTGACGAAAAACATTGAAATAAAAAACGCGTCGAGTATACTGGGTGTCGGTGATGACGCTGCGGTCATTGACCATTTCGGAAAGCAGACAGTACTGACCACCGACTTGCTGATAGAAAATATCCACTTTGACCTGGTCTACACTCCCCTTCTCCACTTGGGATACAAATCGGTGATTGCCAATCTGAGTGATATTTATGCCATGAATGCCACTCCTACCCAGCTGCTGGTTTCGCTTGGATTCAGTAACCGGTTCAGCCTGGAGGCACTCGATGAGTTTTATGAAGGAGTTTACGCCGCCTGTGAAAAGTACGGCGTCGACATTGTCGGGGGTGATACCTCTTCGTCGCAAAAGGGATTTATTATTTCCATTACGGCGATTGGCGAAGTATCACCCGATAAATTTGTGCAACGCTCAACTGCCAGAAAAGGCGATTTGCTGTGCTGCAGCGGAGACCTGGGGGCAGCCTATCTGGGGCTCATTTTTCTGGAAAGGGAAAAAAAGATTTTTCTGGAAAATCCCAATATCAAACCAGACTTAGAAGGGGAAAAATACGTTATAGGACGAATACTGAAACCGGAAGCATCCAGAAAGACTATTGAGTTTTTTGAAAAAGAAGAGATTACGCCTACATCGATGATTGATATCAGCGACGGGTTGAGTTCTGAAATACTGCATATCTGTAAGCAGAGCAAGGTAGGTTGCGTATTATATGAGGAGAAAATTCCGATCGCAGATGAGACGCGCAATGCAGCTTATAAATTTGAACTCGATCCTACAGCCTGTGCGCTCAGCGGAGGGGAAGATTATGAATTACTCTTTACGATCCGTCCGGAAGACTTTGACAAACTGATCTTAAATGAAAATATCAGCGTGATTGGTTATATGACGGACCCCGAAGAAGGGAAAAAAATCCTTACGAAGGGAGGAAATAAATTTGACATCACAGCCCAGGGCTGGAATGCATTTACCAAATGAGAATTTTCGATCGTGTGAAGAAGATCCGGAAACTGAAAACAAATATATGGTTGAGCCTGTGCATCATCCTGGCAGCTTCCTGTTCTTCTTCACGCAAAACATACAATCCCCAGTATAAATATCCACCTGCCGAATTGCAGGCGGATTATTCCTTATTCCGCCACATACTCGAAAGTTCCCACCCCAGTATTTACTGGTATACGACAAAGGATAGTATGGATTATTTTTTTGATCAGGGATTCCAGTCATTGCAGGACTCCCTGACCGAAATTCAATTCCGGGATGTACTGGCGTATGTGATTTCAAAATTGGATTGCGGACATACGACTGTAAAAGGTTCAAAAGCATTTAACCGTTATATAGATACCGCTTCTTCCCTGGCATTTCCATTTGCTCTGAAATTCTGGTCGGATACAATGGTAATTTCTGCCAATCTCAGGAGAAAGGATCCTCTATTGCAAAGAGGGACGATTGTAACTTCCATCAACGGATACACAACAAAAGCGCTGACGGATACTCTTTTCAATTATATTACTACGGACGGTTACAGTATGAATGGGAAATATCAAAGTCTGAGTACCGGATTC
>DASSGT010000737.1:0-9389 GCA_035693345.1 Puia sp.
AGCCATGCCTCCCCCAGCTCCCGAACCGATGATGACAACATCATAAACGGTTGAAGATTTTTTTATCTGCATTGCATTCGTTTTTTATCTGCTTTATACTGGATATTATTCACTTCTTATCAGCTTCAGGCGATTCGTGAAATCAGGCTTCGCTGCCTGCTTTCTCCACCAGGGCCTTGGTGGCTGTAACCCCAGCATAGTCATCCAGATACCGGCTGTCCTTATTATAAGATTTCATCAAACCGCCCTCGTATTCTATGCTGACCCATCCTGTGTAACCGGATTTTTTTATGATCTTAAACATGCGATAAAAATCCGTTTCCAGATCATTACCGGAACCATCGAAGAGATGGGTCTTTGCATGAACGCCTTTTGCATACGGCATGATTTCCGTGATGCCCAGATACCGGTCATATTCCTCCAGACATTTTGTTTTCATATAACCCGCGATATCATAGGTTTCCGGTTTGGTGCGGTTTATACAAAAGTTTCCAAAATCTGCCAGCGTACCACCATGTGGATTGTTTAACTCTTTCATGACACCTGCCAGCCAGGCCCCATTGCAGGATATGCCCACATGATTTTCCACAATCACATCTGTCTGCTGTTTTTTCCCATATTCTATCAAACGACCCAGACTGTCAACGGCTGCTTTGGCAACATCTTTCGGATTCCCCTCTCCTTCCACATTCACCCGGATCATCGGACAACCCAATGTCGCTGCTGCATCCATCCATTTATAATGATTTTCTACAGCTTTGAGACGTGTCGTCTCGTTCAGGTCACCCAACACACCTTCACCGTCAACCATGATACGCAGATTATAACTACCTGCGTCTGCAGCGCGTTTTTTCAATTCATTTAAATAGATGGTGTCTTTGGCTTTGTCAGCAAAAAACATCGAACAGTAATCCAGTCCGCGGATACCCAGTTCCTTTGACTTGGCAGCAAAGTCAAGCGGATCGAGTGTTTTATTCCAGAACTCCGTGGCAAAAGAGAATTGTGAGATGGCAATCTGAAAAAATAAATCCTTCCTGCTGTTCCCGTATAAAAAGGATGGCAATGATGAAACCAGACCCAGGCCGGCCGCTGCCGCTGATGTGTTACGGATGAAATTTCTCCTGTTCATTTGCATCGTTAATGTTTTTTGATTTCGCCCTATTTAGTGATATTTACTAAATGAAGGTATCCAAAAAATCTCTATTTTGTAAAATTTACTAAATAAATTTTTTATACCCGCGATCTGACTATTTTTGCAACATGGACACTCAGGCTGAAATCAAAGATTTTTTATTAAACGGCCACCTGCATTATGTACCGCATGTGTCCATCGACTGTGCCATTTTCGGATATCATGGAGAGCAGTTAAAGCTCCTGTTAATCAGGAATAAGTTTATCAACGGCTGGTGCCTGCCGGGTGGTTATATCAGGCGAACGGAAACTTTGGTAAAAGCGGCTAACCGGATTGTAAAAGAACGCACGGGTATCGGGAACCTGTTTATGCAACAGTTCAAAACATTTGGTGATCCTGACCGTGCGCAGATCAGTCACTTCGACGAGAAAAAATGGTTTGAGAAAACAGGCATTCGCATTACGAAAAAGAACTGGCTGATCGATCAGACCATTTCGGTTGGCTTCTACTCTATCACAGATTTTGAAAAATCAATCCCCAAGCCCGATCTTATGTCGGATGATTGCAAGTGGTTTGATATCGACCGCGTGCCCAAAGTTGAATTCGATCATAAAGAGATGATCCGGGAGGCGCTTCATACCATGCGTATTCATTTATATCATTACCCGATCGGATATAATATGCTTCCGGAAAAATTTACTCTTTCTGAAATTCATGCTTTATATGAGACTCTCCTGGGCAAAAAACTGGATATCAGTAATTTCCCAAAAAAACTGATTGCCCTGGGGCTGATAAAAAAGCTCAATGAAAAGCGTAGTATCGGCGCTCATCGCTCGCCTCACTTATACAAATTCGAAAAAGCTGCTTATGACAAAGCGTTGAAGGAAGGGGTTGTTTTGAGTTGAACACATCATGTTGATTGCGGACCGTCTTGGAAAACATGATTTATTTCATGCATGATAGAGGGTTAACTGATTCATACTGAATTTTTCATAAGGATAGAAAGTTGTTATGTCTTGTGGCATATTCCGCAAAATATAATTCTGGCACACAAATGGTACAATGTGAAGCGATGTTTCGCCTCTGCTAATCGTTGTGCATCGCTGATAGAAATAAGTGATGCATGACTCTAAATTTGTCTGCCATGCAAACGTCGAAATTAAACACAGATATTGCCTCCTTACAATATCAATTAGACCACTACAACGATCTGCTCGACAAGGCCATCAGTAAAAATGTAAAGTTTAGTATTACAAGAATCATTTACCGGAAACTGAAAGAAATTTCAGAAAGACTAAATAAAATCAGGGGACTGTGGGAAGCCTGATAAATGTCCTGCCGTCCTTACTCCGATTTTGAAAGAGAAACACGCTGTCTCCGTCTTCAATATAAAGATCAAATATCTACCGGAAAATGATTATGCCGAACTTATCTTAAAATTCCCTGCATCCCGGTATCATTTATGCAAATGAATATGTATATATCATAATGAGTAAAATATCGGAAAATGAATGCTGTAAAATTTCGTGTTGGAGATGATGTAAGGATTAAAACAAGAACGGAGATCTATGATAAGATAATAGCTACTATAGATGAAATAAGCGAAGAAAAAGGAATGGGGTTATGTTCCTGGCCCGGAAGAGAAGAATGGATGTTTTTAGATGATCTTGAAATAGTGAATACTGCTGCTGAAAGTGCAATTTTTTGATTGTATCTGCTGTGGATTTTATTCCGCAAAAAAGAGGCGTGGCCGCTATTTGCCAGATTGCAATCGGTATATAAAAAGAATTAGGTAGTCTCTTAGTCTAAGAATACTACCTAATTTTATTTGTGCCCGGAACAGGAATCGAACCTGCACTACCTTGCGATAACCAGATTTTGAGTCTGGCGCGTCTACCAATTCCGCCATCCGGGCGGAAGGATCAGATAATTGGGATGCAAATGTAAGGATTTGCGCTTATCAAAAACCATTCGGAAGGCTCTATTATGCAAGCAGTTTCTCCTTCAATATCTGGCTAATAATGCCCGATTTACTATAAACCATTAAATGCTCGCCGTATTTCACCGCAATCGCATTCATAATCTCTTTATAAGGCAGTATTTTATCCGCCGTTCCATGAATCCGGAGCAGGTTTGGCGGTTTCCAGTGATTGTCCCAGGCGAACAACTGCCGGATGGCCCATTCAAAAAATGCAGGGTTGGTATCCTGAAAAATATGTTTGAGCAGGTTTTTAATTTCTGGTTTATATGCACCAAAGAGGCGAAAGGCAATATTGTTCGGTCTTAATAAAAAACGCGGAGGCATAATTTTATAGATGCCGGACTTGCCCAGGAGTATGTAATACCAGGGCACTTCTTTTTTGAAACAAAAACTCGAGATCAGCACGGTCTGGACCGGCGAAAGAAATTTCGACATTTCGATGGCGATCACGCCACCAAAAGAAAGTCCCACGAGACTAAAAGGCTCCTCCTGGTTGATTTGCGCACTCAGACGTCTGCAATAGAATTCCATGGACTCATTTTCCGTCACAGGCACCCATTCTATATAATTTATTTTAAAAACTTCGGGGAGAACCAGGTTTTGAAATATCCTTTTGTCTGCACCCAGTCCGCTGATGAAATAAAGATTCATTATTTTCTCCTTCTGTATCCGGATGTTTCTGCATTTCATCCGGCTCCTATTTATCAAACTTAATTATCTTAGGTGAACAAAGTACAAATTTCCATGAACCTTCCACCAGACATCTTCGTCAAATTATTGCTATCTATTTTTATTGGCGGTTTGATTGGTGCGGAACGGGAATACCGAAGCAAAACAGCCGGCTTCCGCACCCTCACGCTGATCTGTCTGGGCTCTACCCTCTTCACCGTTTTCTCGCAACTGATCGGTGTGGGCAGTAATCCCGACCGCATTGCTTCCAATATCGCCACGGGTATCGGATTTGTCGGCGCTGGTGTCATTTTCAAAGGAGACTTCGGCGTAAACGGAATCACCACGGCGGCCATGATCTGGGTGACTGCTGCGCTGGGCATGGGTATCGGCGCGGGGTATGAATGGGTGTCGGTAATCGCCTGTGCGATGATCCTGCTTATGCTACTCGTGTTCGGGCGCCTGGAAAACTGGATCGATCATATTAACCAGATGAGAAATTACCGGATTGAAGCAGAATACCAGGAAGAGACAATGAGCAGATTTGAAAAAAAATTCCAGTTCCATCACCTCAAATATAAAAGAGGAAGAGAAGTGAAGATCGCAGATACTATCTCGGGTGAATGGTTTGTCAGAGGTTCCAAGAAAAATCATATGGCCTTTATACATGAGATTCTGCACGATCCGGAGATCAGACGATTCGAATACTAATGAGAATCTCCCGAACCCTTTGAGCTATTTTTATGAAATATCGCACTGCTGAAGAAAAAGATATTCCGGCATTAAGAGAACTTGGTCTGGCTTCTTACGGTCGTTTGAAAAAACATCTTACACCGGAAAATTGGTCGAAGATGGAAACGCTCCTGACCTCAGATCAGACTTTCCCTCAGCTGGTGCGTGATTGTCATTCATTTGTTTGTGAAGAAAACGGACGTTTGCTGGGCATGGCCTATCTGGTTCCCAGCGGGAATCCGACAAAGGTATATTCTGCAGAAACCAGTTATATACGTATGGTGGGAGTGCGTCCCGATGCCGGCGGAAAAGGAATTGCCCAATTGCTTACAAAACTTTGTATCGAAAAAGCAAAGGGGACGGGAGAAACCATGATCAGTCTGCATTCAGCCGAAGTCATGTATGATGCCCGGCATATTTATGAAAAACTCGGGTTCAAAAAAATCCGTTTGCTCGACGAACATTATGGTCTGGTGTACTGGCTCTATGAAATGAAATTGTTGTGAATAAAAATTAATCATTAATAACTAATAACTATGAACAGGGTTGTACATTTTGAAATTCATGCAAAAGATCCTGGCCGCGCACAAAAATTTTATCAGGATGTTTTTGGATGGACAATCACCGATATGGGACCGCAAATGGGTAATTACCGTGTCGTGGAAACCGGCAAGGATACAGCCGGAAGTCAGTGGAATGGAATCAATGGAGGCATCACACCCAGACGGGGCGAGGGTCCGAAGGGCGGAGAACCAGTCAACGCATATGTATGCACGATAGAAGTCGAAAATATCGATGAGATGCTGGATAAAATTGAAAAGGCCGGCGGGACCGTTGCTTTGGACAAGATGGAAGTTCCGGGCGTCGGCTTATTGGCTTACCGTAAAGATCCGGAAGGAAATATTTTCGGTGTGCTACAACCATTTAAACAAAGCTGATCAAAGTCTGAATTAACAATTAACAACTGACAACTAACAATTATCAAAGCGCGGGCGTGCGACCACCATCTACCGCAATGTTGGTGCCGTTTATATAGGAGGCAGCCGGAGAAGCCAGGAATGCAATCACGTTGGCGATCTCTTCCGGGGTTCCGAATCGTTTCATTGGAATAGAATCTTTCATTTGTGCTTCAATAAAATCCTGATCTTTTTTTGCCCCAGTCGCTGTATGTTTCACCAGCTCATCCAGTCGCTGGGTTTGCGTCAGACCGGGAAGTACATTATTGACGGTAATATTAAACTGACCGATTTCATTGGCGAGAGTCTTGGCCCATGCAGCCACGGCGAGCCGGATGGTATTCGATACACCCAGGTTAGCCAGAGGTGTTTTTACGGATGTTGAAATGATATTGATAATTCGTCCATAACCGGCTTCTTTCATGCCGGGAACAACTGTCCTGACAAGAATCTGATTATTGATCAGATGTTGTCTGAATGCCTGCTCAAAGGCATCTGTTGATGTATCCAGTATAGGGCCCGCTTTCGGTCCACCCGTGTTATTGATCAGGATGTCCACGCGTTGTTTGTTTACAATATTTTTAATCGCTTCTTCTACTGAATGATTGTCTGCAAAATCAGCCGCCATCCATTGGTGATGCTGTGCTCCTGTTACCGTTAGTTGTCCTGCTGTTGTTTGCAGTGCTTCGGGATTACGCGCGATCAGAATACAATTTGCCCCATTCACTGACAGCTCTTTTGCCGCCGCCAGTCCGATACCCTGTGAACTTCCGCAGATCACGGCGGTTTTTCCTTTTAGGAAAATGTCCATACTTATTCATTTAAACACAAAGATATAGTAGTTGACAGTTGACAGTTGACAGTTTTCAGATACTTCCAGACTTCCAATCTTCCAGACTTCCATACTTTATTTGGTGATTTGAAATGAAGTTTGGAACTTTGATATCATAATAATATCATTTCAATAACATACCATGGAAAAGACAAGTAAACCCATTTCAGGATTTGCCATCCTGCTTTTGTGTCTGGCTTTTTTAGGATTGGCTGCCTATTTCTTTCTAAACGGCGCGAGACAGGAAACACCACAGTTAAATGTCGGTGGCATTCTTTGCATGATCGTTTTCATTTTTTTTGCCAAAGGACTGATCGTGGTGAATCCAAACCAGGCTCGTGTACTGACATTCTTTGGAAAATATGTCGGTACGGTAAAAGCAAACGGCCTCTTATGGGTCAACCCATTTTATAGTTCGGCGAGGATTTCCCTTCGTTCGGAGAACATGGAGAGTAACCAGCTGAAAGTAAACGACAAGATGGGTAATCCGATTGAAATCGCAGCTGTAATTGTATGGCAGGTCAGTGATACATACAAAGCAGCTTTTGATGTAGCCAATTATGATCAGTATGTAAAAATACAAAGCGAAGCCGCGATCAGACATCTGGCTACTTCCTGTCCCTATGATCATATGGAAGATGAACATGCGGACATCACATTGAGAGACGGAGGCGATCAGGTGAATGAACTGCTGGAAAAAGAATTACACGAACGACTCGCACCAGCGGGCATCATCATCAAGGAAGCACGGATCAGTCACCTCGCATACGCACCTGAAATTGCAGGTGCGATGTTACAACGGCAACAGGCCACGGCGATCGTTTCCGCACGTTTTAAGATCGTCGAAGGTGCTGTGGGCATGGTGGAACTGGCACTTCAAATGTTATCAAAAAAAGGAATAGTACAACTGGATGAAGAGAAAAAAGCAGCCATGGTCAGCAACCTGATGGTTGTCCTTTGCGGTGAAAAAGCAGCGTCACCTGTTTTGAATACAGGAACCCTGTACACATAAACTCAAACGAATGGCTGAAAAGAAAGCATTTGTTCTAAGGATCGATGAAAATATTTACAAAAGTCTGGAGAAATGGGCCGCGGATGAATTCCGAAGCGTCAATGGCCAGATAGAATGGATATTGCTTACGCAGTTAAAAGCGGCGAAGAGATTGAAACCAGAAAAGAAGCCGAAGGCTTAAAGCAGGAAGGTTGGAAGCAGGAGGGCTGAGGTTCGCCCTTCCTTTCCTCCTGCTTTCCTGCCTCCCGCATAATTAGTTTTTGAATTTCATTTTTAATGCGTTCAACGCCTCTTCCATTGAGGGTTCAGCTTTGTTGCTTTTCTCTTTCGACATCCTGGGCTTCCAGCCTCCTTCATCCTGCTTAGTTTTAGGCTTTGGACTATCGGCCTTAGGCTTAACAGACGCCTGTTTAATCGACAGGGCAATCCTTTTTCTCGCCGGATCCACTTCCGTTACCTTCACCTGCACCTTATCATTGAGTTTTAATACTTCATTGGGATCGGTAATATAACGGTGTGCAATTTCGCTAACATGTACCAACCCATCCTGCTTCACACCGATATCAACGAATGCACCAAAGCGTGTGATATTGGTAACCACCCCCGGTATGATCATACCTACCTGCACATCTTCAATTTTATAAATGTTAGCAAATTCAAATTGCTCGAGTTCCTTTCTCGGATCCAGACCCGGTTTGCGCAGTTCATTTAAAATATCTCTTATTGTGTGTTCACCGACCGCCTCGCCGATATATTTTTTTACTTCTACTTTTGAGATCAGATCTTCTTTACCAACCAGCGATTTTAAATCAACACCCAGGTCCTTTGCGATTTTCTCTACCACGGGATACGCTTCCGGGTGCACCGCACTTTCATCCAGCGGATTTTTTCCCTGATGTATTCTTAAAAAGCCGGCAGATTGCTCGAAGGCCTTCTCACCCATACGCGGAACTTTCAGCAACTGCTTCCGGTCGGTGAATTTGCCGATTTCACTTCTATGTTTTACGATATTCTCAGCCAGCGTATCGCCGATACCGCTCACATAACTCAATAATTGTTTGCCTGCCGTATTCAGATTCACACCCACCGCATTCACACAACTCACCACCGTCTGATCCAGTCTCTCTTTCAGCCTCGACGGATTGACATCATGCTGGTACTGCCCTACCCCGATACTTTTCGGATCGATCTTAACCAGTTCTGCGAGAGGGTCCATCAGTCTGCGCCCGATACTCACCGAACCGCGAACCGTAATATCCTGGTCCGGAAATTCCTCCCTGGCAATCTCTGAAGCGGAGTATACCGATGCGCCATCTTCGTTTACTAAAAATACCGGAAGTCCGAGCTCCAGTTTCTTTATGAATTGTTCAGTTTCTCTTCCCGCGGTACCATCGCCTATGGCAAAGGCCTCGATCTTATATTTTTCTACCAGCGAACGGATTTTCGTTTCTGCTTCTGCTACTCTTCCGGACTCATGTATAAAAATGAGATCTGTTTTTTGCAGATCACCCTGTTCATTCAAACAAACCACTTTGCATCCTGTACGATAGCCGGGATCGATTGCCAGAATTCTTTTACTCCCCAAAGGAGAACTTAATAATAACTGACGCAGGTTTTCCGCAAACACATTGATCGCTTCTTCATCAGCCTTTGTTTTCAAAGCCATCCGGAATTCACTTTCCATGCCGGGCTGAAACAAGCGGCGCCAGCAGTCTTTAATAGCTTTTTTTATCTCTACGGCGGAGTCGCCTGTACTTTGTATGAACTGATCTTCGAGAATCAATATCGCTTCATCTTCCGAAGGAGTAATTTCCATACGCAGAAATCCTTCCATAAATCCGCGCAGCACTGCCAGGATCCGGTGAGAAGGGATGGTGGATATTTTTTCGGAGAAATCAAAATAGTCTTTGAATTTAGCGGCTTCTGTTTCTTTACCTGATAATACTTTACTTTCCATCCTGCCGGTCTCCTGGAAAAGTTTACGAATGCGGACGCGTACAGATTCTTCTTCGTGGATGATCTCCGCGATAATATCCCGGGCGCCTTGCAGGGCTTCCTCAACATTCTTCACCTCA
>DASSGT010000738.1:0-2278 GCA_035693345.1 Puia sp.
CACCATCAGCTGTTTGAGCATATCAACAATTATAATGAGACGATGATCCGGCTCAACCTGTATTTTCTATTTTCTGTCATGCTCCTGCCCATTTCCATTCAATTTCTATTTACTCCCAATGAGCCCATGCGGTTTCAGCTACTATGCTATTTCTTTAACCTGTCGTTTACCATTTTTACTTATGGTCTGTTGATACGATATATTTTTTCGAAAAAGAATAATTTTTCCAGTATCAAGGACAAACAAAAGATTGATAAATTAAAGATGAACTCTTTGCGTCAGTTTTCTGTTTTTTTTATTGCTACGATTCTGATTGCGCTCAAATTCGATCTTTTCTATATTAGTTTCTTAATATATCCTGCCCAGAGGATTTATATGAAGGTGAAAAACCGGCTTGCGAAACGAAAAGAGCCGTTGCAGCAGAACTAATTTTTTGGAAGTTCACTATTCAGGCTTTTGATAAAGGCAATAATGTCATCCTGTTCTTTCCGGGAAAGTGAGAGACTGTCAAAGGGTAATGTCTGGTTCTCCATTTTTATTCCGAGTCCTGTTCCCCCACCCTTATTGTAAAAATCCATTACCTGTTCCAGCGTATTAAAAACGCCATTGTGCATATAGGGAGCTGTCAGCGCCGCATTCCTCACGGTGGACGTTTTGAATGCATGTTTGAAAGATTCCACTTTTATTATTGCGTATCTGCCCATATCGGGATCAATCCTGTTTTCTTTTGCTGATATCGGAACACCAATGACTTCCGCTTCAATCCTTGCAAATCTCGGAGGGAAAGTGCCATTGAACAGGGGCATATAGTGGCAGGTGGCACATTTTCCCTTTCCCATGAACAAATTAAATCCACTGATCTCATCGGTATTCATTTTGGATTTATCCCCTCTCATATATTCATCAAAGCGGCTATTGAGAAATACCAGGCTCCTGATATAGGAGCCAATCGCGTTCATGACTTCAAAAGTGTCTATCCGGGTTGAATCTTCATAAGGAAATGCTGCCAGAAACATTTGCCTATATTTACGATCCTGCCAGAGTTTTTTTACAGACATCACCATCGACCCATGCATTTCCTTACTGCTTTGTACCACATTGACCGACTGGTCCTCCAGTGTATTTACCCGCAGGTCATAAAATAAGGCCGGCTGCAATGCTGCATTGATCAATGTGGGCGTATTTCTCTCCAGCAGTTCATGCTGATCAATAATCGTATTTTTTGCCAGTCCGTCCGCAAATGCCTTCGACGGCTGGTGACAGGACTGACAACTTCTTTTCCCGGTACCCGACAGAATCGGATCGGAAAATAATATTTTACCCAGTGCTATTTTATCATTTGCTATAAATGATGAATGATCAGGCGCATAGGCATTCACGTTAAAGGCATTGGTATCAAACAATGTTTTCGCGTCCTGATTTAACAGTCGGTTGTAACGGATCACATGTATATTTAATTTTGTTTCGAGATCCGAGATACCCTCTGTTACCGGATTAGCGTGAGCCGAAATAAATTCCATCCTGTTGAATGCATCGAAATCGGTATGATTCGCAAGATAATCAGTCGCCCTGCCCAGCCTGTCCACCAGTCTTTGACTGTCCGTTTTATTTTCATACAATGCCAGCGCTTTCTGCACACCATCCAATGCGGCGGCAGATTCCTGCATACTTTTTTTTGTGAGCGGATTGTCAAAGCCGGTAATGCCCAGTGTTTCAATTCTGAAAACCTCCAGTTTTGCGGCATCAAAAACCTGCCAGTCCAAAATATCTACGTTTTTAAATCTTGTCCTGTAACGATCACAACCAGCCTGCAATACATCCATCTGTTTTAGCAATTCCCTTTTGCGGGTGGTATCATAGACGGGAAACAACAGCCCTTCGATGATCTGCAAGCCGGAGGGTTCAAAAACATTATAAGACTGCGCGGCCGGATAAGGTCCCGATACTTCCACCTCCTGTACCGGCGGGCCATTCACTGCTTTTGCTGTCAGCGGATCAAAATATTCGGCTGCCCATTCGAATTTTTTATATGAGAGCCTGCATTGAAGAAACGCTTGCTGTAATGTGTTTTGATCAGCAGATGCAGATTCTACTATTGTTTTCAGCCGGCTGCAGGCAGATGAGAAACTATCTATCTGGATTAACAGTGTGCCCGCTATTTTTTTCTCCGGTATGATGGTTTTTTCCTCGCAGGAAACGGTGATCAAACAGCTAATCAGGATGAGCAGAACAAAAAGCTGAAAATGTTTCTTCATTAGTCTGGTAAGAAATGACTAAG
>DASSGT010000739.1:0-3903 GCA_035693345.1 Puia sp.
TCGATATAATCAATTTGCAGTCTGCGGAGACTTGCTTCTGCCTGCCGGATAATATGTTTTCTTGTTAATCCGCTGTCGTTTGGTCCTTCACCCATTTTTCCACGGACCTTGGTAGCAATGATCAGATCGTCGCGGTGAAGCCCGAGATTCCGGATCGACTGGCCGGTCAGTTCTTCACTCCATCCCTCCGAATAAACATTAGCCGTGTCGATAAAGTTAATACCGCCGTCAATAGCCCTTTTGGTAAGTTCATCAACCTGTACCTGTCCGAGATTGCCGATAACCTGGAATCTTCCCTTTCCGCCAAATGTCATGGTACCCAGGCAGAGTTCAGAAACCTTCAGCCCGGTATTCCCCAAAAGATTATATTTCATATTTTTTGCTGTATGTGAAATATTACAGCACAGAAAAGAAAATGTTGATGTAAAGAAGAATTTTTTTTACCGTCAACCCTACATCCGCGGGGCAGACCTAAACTGCCAACTGTCAACTGTCAACTAACACTATCTCTCCAATACATTCTTCAAATTCCCCAGGCTCTCCTCCATATCCTTGCCCAGCATACCTGGAACGATCAGGTTCATGAGATTCATGGGATATTTATTCTGACCGACCATCTTCCAGATGACACGAGTCTGTCCAGGAGTTACGGAGATCGTTGTCATTGAAACCCGGGCCGTATTCTTAAATGGTTTTTCAAACCGTACAGTGGAGTCAATATTTGCTCCGGGATCGATTTTGGTAATTTCCTGTTCACCCTTTCCAACATTTTTCACCTGGCTGTCCCAGGAAGATATAAAACCAACGGTTCCATCCACCCCGGTAGAAGTTCTTTTGACATCCGGATCCATCATGACCCATTTATTATAATAGATCTGGTTACCCAGCAATTTCACGAAATCAAATACGGAAAGATTCGAACGCTGAATCAGAACCTGCTTTTCAACCTGGTACTGGTTTCTGATAAACAGGGGAACGATCAGGAATATAAGGATCAACAGGACAATAATTACTCCGATAACAGTTAGCATATATTGGTTTTAGGCATTCAAAAATAACATTTTCCTTGTGAAAGCTCATGCTATATTACTAAATAATTTAGTATGCCCCAAGTGATAAAATTCTGCAAATGATAGCAGCAGGAAAAACCCGGGTATGCATTTTGCAAACTTCTGTGTATGTTGAAAATGATTTTGTCCGCATGCATCCTGTTGACATTTAATGCAAAAACATTTTGCCAGAAGACACCTGCTGAGTTCGGAGCAACCGCTTTCTACTGTTTCCAGCATAATAAAATAGATAGTTTATTCAAAATGATCCCAACACTGGCAGAACTTTCATTATTTGCCAGGGAAATGGGCATTGTGGAAGGTACGGAAGCGTATACCGCATTTGTAAAAAAGTATCCGCTCGTAATCAAAAGTATCCGGGATAAATGTTATCAGATCCAGGCAGACTCGCTTTTTTACAAATTTTCGTGGGCACGGGCGCAGCGTGACCGGATCGAACTGACAGAAAAATCGATGCACACGAACAACAACCCGGCAAAAGAAATTCAGTTTACCGTGGTAAATATATATTTTAATTCATCGGGTCAGAAGTTTCTGCTTCAGTTTGGAGATCTGCACCGTTATGGAAATGTGTGGAAGCCCGGAAATAATATATCTCTTACAATAAAATATGACTAACCGTTGACACCTGAAAGCTGCTAAATATTATTTGCCGATCAATTGACCGGAAGATTTTTTCTCTTTGCATTCCATGTTCAGTTTTTTCCTGTGCAGAATGCCCCAGTTTCTGAGTGAGTCGATGACGGTTTTCAATGACTTACTATGAGGTGTTAATGCATACGCGACCCTTACCGGATAACCGTCCAGTATTTTTCTCACGACAAGTCCGTTTAATTCCAGATCGCGTAATTCCTTGGATAACATTCGGTCTGTGATGCCATGCACATCTTTTGCGATATCAGTGAAACGCTTTTCTCCGAAAGTAAGAGAAATGATGATCGGCAGTTTCCATTTTCCATTCAGTACATCCAGCGAATCCCTGACAGGTTTCAACAGGTTTGTGCACTGACTATGATCTTCTTCCGTTGTTTTTTTCATGATTTGCTGTATATGTCTTATTTCGATTATTGCTATACTTTAGTATAGTGCTATATTTTGTATAGCAAATGTACTGTAAATTTGTGTCTCACAAGTAAAAAACTTATAAAATGTCAAAAACAAAATGGGTGTTGGATCCAACACATAGCGAACTGGGGTTTAAAATAAAACACCTGATGATCACCAATGTTTCAGGTTTCTTTAACAGTTTTCAGGTGCAGGTTGCCGGAGACACAGAAAACGACGATTTCAGCAAGGCAAAAATCCGGTTAAAAGCAGATATGAATTCCATTCATACCAATAATGAACAACGCGATGCACATCTTCGCAATTCGGATTTTTTTGAAGCGGATAAACATCCGGAAATGATTTTTGAATCAACCGGAACGGAACAGGTTGATAAAGAGAATTTTCATCTGTATGGTAATCTGACTTTAAAAAATATTACTCGCCCCGTTCAGCTGAATGTTGAATATAGTGGTATTACGAAGGACCCCTGGGGAGGAGAAAGAGCAGGATTTACCGTGACCGGAAAAATCAAACGCAGTGAATGGGGCGTAAATTTCAACGGCGTACTGGAAACCGGCGGTGCCATACTGGGTGAAGAAGTAAAAATTCACAGTGAAATAGAACTGGTAAAACAACCTGAAGAAGTAGAAGTAACCGCATAAAAAGTAGGAATCATGGCTAACAAAAGACGATTAATAAGAAAATATAAACCGGGGGATAACCCCGGTTTTCTGGGAGAAGGTCATATCGCCCGCGCTTTAATCCAGGGCGATTTCAGGGACACCGACCCGTTCATTTTGCTGATGGATGATATGCTGGACAAGAAAACAAATGAACCGGTAGGCGGTCCGCATCCGCATGCGGGATTTGAAACCGTTACATTAATGCTCGAAGGAGAGATAGGTGATGAATTGCATAAAATGAAAGCCGGTGTCCTGCAAATGATGACAGCAGGCGGCGGTGTTATTCACACCGAGACCATTGACAAAAAAGCCAGGATGAGGCTTTTGCAATTGTGGCTGAATCTTCCCAAAAAAGACAGGTGGACCACACCACGCGTTCAGGATATTTCCGCTGATCATGTACCGAAGAAAACACTGGAAGGTGCGGAAATCAGATTATATAGCGGTTCGCTGGCAGGCATTTCTTCCCCGGTAAAAAATCACGTTCCGGTGATCATTGCTGATATTCAAATGCACCCGGGTGCTTCATATGTTTTCAATCTGCCGGCAACCTACGCAACATTTTTATATGTGTTAGAAGGCAGTCTGCAGATCGGCGAAGAAAGAAAGACGCTGATTCAAAACGAAGTGGGATGGCTCGACAGATCTGCCATCGATGGAGACAGTGAACTCGGTATACACACAGAAAAATCAGGCGCCCGGTTTGTCTTATATTCCGGTCAACCCCAGGGAGATGCCATCGTTTCACACGGGCCTTTTATTGCAGATACCCAGGAAGACATCGCGCGATTGTATCGTGAATTCAGGGCTGGAAAAATGAAACATATTTCCACCGTTGCTGAATCGCAAAAGTTCAATTGGTGAGCGCCTTATTTCCTTAATTAGTTTTAGGCTTTACGCTTTAAGCTTTACGCTTTAAGCCTGAATATCAGTCTGATTTTTATTTTGCCTGCAGGGTCCGGATATCTTCGATCAGCAGGCTGTTCACCATCATACGCGGTATAATAAGGGTTTGAGAGGATGGATCATACGTGATGTCCGCAGGACCGGCATCCACGTCGTAGGTTTTTGTTGTATGGTTTTCGAGATCATAAATGATCAAC
>DASSGT010000740.1:0-9899 GCA_035693345.1 Puia sp.
ATTCATTGATCTGAATTTGTTTTCTTATCAGTGAATCGATCCGGGGATCTTTGTGTATCAGGGTATCCTGCGCATAGCCTGCGCCATGATAAATGAAAATCAGTGTTAGAAATAATTTCATATTCATCTATACTTTTGTCCGTTGATGCTTTTCTTCCTCCACAATCTGAATACTGGCACTACATCCCAAACGGTTTGCGCCGGCTTCGATCAGTTCCAATGCAAAAGGATAATGACGGATACCACCGGAAGCCTTGATTTTTATTGCCTCCGGAAGTTCTGCTCTCATAACCTGTACATCTGAAACAGAAGCTCCTTTTTCTGCGTAACCTGTGGAAGTTTTCATATAATCGATACCCAACCTGCCATATAAATGGCAGCAACGAATCAGCTCATCCCTCGACAATACACCACTCTCCACGATAACCTTTACAATCTTTCCATTTTGATGGATGAGCTCAACCTGCGGTAACATTTCCTTTTCAAGATAAGACCAGTCACCGTTTTTCAGCGCAATTAAATTTATCACTGTGTCCAGCTCATCTGCACCGTCAAGTATGGCGGTATCTATTTCCGACAATTTTGAATCAATGGAAGAATAACCCATTGGGAAACCAATCACGGTCGCCGTTTTCACCCCGCTTCCTTTCAGATCCTGAGCAACCTGTTTTACCAGAAAGGGTGGAACGCAAGCAGCTGCAAACTTGAATTCAATGGCCTCCCGGCACAATTGCCTGATGTCCGCAGATCTACAAGTGGCTTTTAGCAGGGTATGATCAATATAAGACGCAACCGGAATTGCCATAGACATTATAAAAGGCGAATTTAATCCTTTTAAGCCTAAAGACTAAAGCACAAAACTAATATTGAAACGTGTAAGTACAGTGACGGATGATCGCAGTAAACACTGTATATGGAAAGAGATTTCTATTCCGGATTTGGGCTTTAACCTTTAAGCTTTAAGCCTTTCTTCCGAAAATACCGGAATAACAGGATGGCTCCAAATAAGAAAATTCCAAAAACAAGCAGATCTGTTCGGATCATGGAGGATTTTCTCTCTTCTTTTTGGTGAAGTTTATTTTCTGTATCTCTAATATAATATGCCAAACCAGGGAAATGATCATTCAATTCGCTGACCTCCCTGAACTTCTTTAAAGCATCGCTATAGAATTCCCTGTCATAAAAAACAACAGCATCACCAAATATTTGAGATGTTTCGCTCGGCCGGGCCGTCACTCCCGCGCTATCGAGATATTCTTCAAGAATCGATACCGGTATAGCAAAATTTAAACCGGCAGCTAAACCACCACTGTTTTCAATACTGCCAAATGTCGTCAGTCCAACCACTTCTCCTTTCTCATTACATACAGGACCCCCGCTACTGCCGCGGTTGATATTTGCATCCATCTGGATCAGCGGCCAGCCGGCAACAGATTTCTTTAGTGCACTTACAATACCGGTTGTAAGGGTGGGTTCTATAGCTGATTCTGTAGCAACATAGTTGTTGTTTGTGACCGGCCCGGGAAAACCATACACAAACAGTTGCTCGCCAACTTTGGGTAATTCATCCTGTGCAATTTTTAATGTTGGTAAGGCAGAGTCACCATCCATCTTGAGGATGGCTATATCCTTACCCGGCATGGGCTGACCTTTGATGATCACATGTGCTGATTTTTTAATTGATCCGGTATTCCCGTTGCTTACATCTACACTATACTCAATAAATATTTCTTTTTTCAGGTCGTAAAGCGCCATGGAAAACAAACGGGCATATACGGAAGCATAAGTATTTTCTAATATTGATTTTTGCTGTTCGGAGAACCGTGTTGCCCAGGCATTTTCCAGTGCTGATATATTGGCCTCCGTGATTTGCTGAAAGGCTGAAAGGAAAAACTGGCGGCGAATAAAAGCATTGTCCCGGTCAATCAGGTGACAATTGGTTGCCACATACCCGTCCTCAGTAATTAGGAAACCTGTACCGCTGGAAGTGATTTCTTCAGGCTCCTTGATATAATCCAGAGATGCTTTAAAAAACCGGCTGGGGTGATTATTGATTTCCCTTAATACAATATCCAGTTTCTGCTCCGCAGTATATATAATACCACTGCTGTCAGCTTTCTGAATGGAATCCACCAGATGATTAAAATGGCGCGAGTCCAGTTGCATTTTATTGACGTAGACATCAGCAGAAAAAACGGTTCGTACCATTACAACTCCGGGACGGTTGACCCCATAATTTTGCACGGCTGTAAGCTGTTGCGCTTTCGTAGTCAGCGGTGATACAGCCAGTAAGAAAAGACCGGCTTTGAAAGCTTTAAATATCTGGAATGGGTTTTTCATGGTAAGGTATTCCCCTTATATAAAACCCTAAAAGGGCTAACTTGTTGTCCATTAAAGGTAAACTTTTTATATGTCATCCATTCCGGCACCCCTGGCGGAACGTCTTCGTCCTGAATCACTTGACCAGTTGGTGGGTCAAAAACACCTGACTGGCAAAGGAAGCATCCTTCGTACATCCCTGGAACAAGGCAAAATGCCTTCTATGATACTTTGGGGACCACCGGGAACAGGCAAAACGACGATTGCGAACATAATTGCTCACACTCTGCATGCCCCTTTTTACACTCTGAGTGCCATTTCATCCGGGGTAAAAGAAGTACGGGAAGTAATCGATGAAGCCAGACGGCAGGAGAAAGTGATCCTTTTTATAGATGAAATTCACCGATTTAACAAAGGCCAACAGGATGCATTGCTGGGAGCCGTCGAAAAAGGAGTGCTGACGCTGATCGGCGCAACCACTGAAAACCCTTCTTTTGAAGTAAATAGTGCGCTTCTGAGCCGTTGTCAGGTATACGTCCTGAAACCGTTGGGGGCGGATGAGCTAAAGGATCTGATGCGTACTGCACTGGAAAAGGATAAGGTTTTAAAAAATCGAAATATTGAATTAAGAGAAACTGAAGCGCTTATTAATATATCCGGTGGCGATGCACGTAAATTGCTCAACCTGCTGGAACTGGTTACGGATGCCGGAGCGAATCTGGACCCATTGGTTATTACAGACGAATTAGTCATGGATACGGCTCAACAGCGTATTGCATTATACGACAAGAAGGGAGAGCAGCATTACGACATTATTTCTGCTTTTATCAAATCAATGCGGGGCAGTGATCCAAATGCCTCGGTTTATTGGCTTGCGCGCATGATTGAAGGCGGTGAAGATGTCAAATTTATCGCGCGGCGAATGCTGATCCTCGCCAGCGAAGATATCGGCAATGCGAACCCCAATGCCTTATTGCTTGCAAACGCCACATTTGATGCTGTAAATAAAATCGGTTATCCTGAATCCCGTATAATTCTTTCCCAATGCGCCATCTATCTGGCCAGTTCGGCCAAGAGTAATGCCTCTTATGTTGCCATTAATGATGCGATCGGTATGGTTAAACAAACTGGGGATCTGCCTGTTCCATTACATATCCGTAACGCCCCTACCAAACTGATGAAAAATCTGGATTATTCCAAAGGATACGAATACAGTCATTCTTATGATAAAAACTTTTCTCCACAAGAATACCTTCCTTCAGAAATCAGTGGGAGAACCTTTTTTGATCCCGGACAGAATGCCCGTGAAGAAGAGATGCGAAAACATTTGCGAAACCTTTGGGAAAAGAAATATGGATACTGATTTGCGCAATCCGGCTCAGGATCATTCATGCCCTTAATTTTGAATTTATCATTTCAATCACTACACATTCGCGACATGATAACCTGGATTCTCAAGCCGTTTACAGAATTGACCCCAAATGAACTTTATAATATACTCCAACTAAGAAATGAAGTATTCATTGTAGAACAAAATTGTCCCTATCAGGATATGGATAACAAGGATTTAAAATCATGGCACCTGATGGGAATTAAAGAGGATAAACTGATCGCTTATTCAAGACTGCTCGCTCCCGGAATTTCCTATAGTGAATCTTCGATCGGACGCATCGTAAGTTCCCCCGCAGTGCGTAAAACAGGCATGGGGAAAAAACTCGTGGAGGAAAGTATCGGACAGATTAAAAATCTTTTCAAAACCGAAACCATCCGCATTGGTGCTCAACTTTACCTGAAATCATTTTATGAATCATTTGGATTCGTTCAGGAAGGTGACATATATCTCGAAGATAATATTCCGCATATTATCATGTTGAGAAAACCAAAATGAAACTGTTTTCCAGATCTTGGAATTCGTCTCAATAATATAGTTAATCCTAACTACACCATTATAAGAATATTTCTCGTTCTTATATAGTTGTGGTTTTTTTATGTATGTGAGAACCAAAATCCAAACCGCCGAAATCTAAATCGATATTCAATGAAAACAGGTTTACACTCCTTACGGAAGTGTTTGTGTTCGCTGGCCATTTTGCTGGCAGGTTATAACTCTTCCTACAGTCAACTTTCAGCTGGCAATTATTTTGAAGCAGGTTTTACAGTAGGTCCCATGGTGTTTCTGGGTGACCTGGGTGGTCATTATGGCGTAGGTACTACTTTTCTGAAAGATTATAATATGAATGCAACAAAACTTGCATACGGTGTATATCTTGAAGCACATCCGTCTGAGTTGGTCGGCATACGTCTCTCGGCGAATTTTGGCAGCGTGGAAGGCGATGACAACTACGTAGTAGCAAAAGGTGGTGACGAAGTGAGCCGGTTAAACAGAAATCTGAATTTCAAATCCAGCATCACAGAAGCCAATTTATTACTTGAACTGGACCCAACTGTTTTATTTGAAGATCAGCCAACGGAAGTAACCGGTCGTCTGAGGCCTTATGGTCTGATTGGTTTGGGTATATTTCATTTTAATCCAATGGGTCAGTATGTTGATCCGAATACATCACAAACGACCTGGGTTTATTTACAGCCATTGCATACGGAAGGTGAAGGGTTTGTATCCGGCCGGAAAAATTATCCACTGACCCAATTGAATATTCCAATGGGATTTGGCTTGAAGTATTATGTGAGTGAGAAAGTAAATGTTGGTCTTGAATTACTTTATAGAAAAACTTTTACGGATTATATAGATGATGTGAGTACAACTTTTGTTGATCCCGCAGTGTTACAGGCAAACCTGCCAAATGGAACATCACAGATTGCCATTGCGATGTCAAATAAAAGCCCTTTGATGGGTACACCCGGGAGCGCTTACAATCCCGGTGATAAAAGAGGAGACCCTTCGCAGATGGATGCTTATTTCACTTTGGGTTTGAAAGTCGGAATACGTTTGGGCAGTGATCATTCTTACGATAATTCAACCAGATGTCCTTTATTAAGGTTCTAAATATATAATGTTGATCCGTACCCTTTTTTTTCCTTTATGAAACCCATCCCCCTGAACATTTACCATAGGCCCTTAAGAGCATTGCTTCCTCTTGCATTGATGACAACCACGCTGGCATCTTATGCAGAAGGTTCATTACCTGTGACCAGCACGATCATGATCACAAAGAATATGAATAACAAAAAGCACAAAGTGAAGCTTTTTACCGCCTCTGATTATAAAACGCTTTTGTTTACTGTTGATGGCGTAGACGATAAAAGATATACATTATACGTTTTCGATTTGGAAGGAAAATTGATGATACAATCTGTTATCCTGAATCACGAAACCAGTATCCTTTCTGAAATTCCTTCAGGCACATACCTGTATGAAGTTTTGGCAAATGATACAAGGGTCGAAAATGGAGAATTGAAAGTAAATAACCCTTAACGCAACCCAATAAGCAGCGGGAGAATTGGTAAGATCTATTATCCGAAGGTTAAGTAAGACCTGATCCGTTCCCTATTATTTTTATTCTGAAACGATTTTATTCAATTCCCGCTTCACTTATTGGACATAAATATTTTGGTTTCCCCAATATCCTCAGCAGCCGGCGACGAGAAATTGCCGGCTGTTTGTTTACTTAACCCCGTTTGTTTTGAATTTTAAGCCGTGTGTTCCGGGCTTTTCCTTCAATTCGTCTTTCAGGAACTTCGCGGTAAAGCTTTTCTTTACATCCAGCATATTCTCCGGCGTTCCCTCATACAAAATTTCCCCTCCTCCATCACCACCCTCTGGTCCCAGGTCAATCAGATGGTCCGCCACCTTAATTACATCCATATTATGTTCTATGACGAGCACGGTATTTCCCCGGTCTACCAGTTTATTCAGCACATCCAGCAAATGACTGATGTCTTCGAAATGCAAACCCGTCGTGGGTTCATCCAGTATATAAAATGTTTTGCCCGTTTCACGTTTGGATAATTCAGTTCCTAATTTTACTCTTTGCGCTTCTCCACCACTTAATGTCACAGCAGACTGACCCAAAGTAATATAACCCAGGCCCACCTCTTGCAGTACCTTTATTTTCCTGTAGAGATAATGCACATTTATAAAAAATTCACATGCCTCATCTACTGTCATATCCAGGACGTCGCTGATCGATTTTCCCTTATATCGGATCTCCAGCGTTTCACGATTATACCGTTTGCCATTACATTTTTCGCAGTGCACGTAAACATCCGGCAAAAAGTTCATTTCAATAACCCGCATACCACCGCCTTCACAAACTTCGCAACGGCCGCTTTTTACATTAAAGGAAAACCTGCCAGCCGTGTAACCGCGAATCTTGGCTTCCGGAATGGAGGCAAACAGTGTCCGGATATCTGTAAAGAACCCACAATAGGTAGCCGGATTACTTCGCGGTGTTCTGCCAATCGGCGATTGATCAATTTCTATAACCTTATCAATGTTTTCAAGTCCTTTGACTTTTTTATACTCCAGCGGCACACCTTTGGATCCATATGCATGATGGCTCAAAATCGGATACAGGGTTTCATTGATCAACGTTGATTTTCCACTTCCACTTACGCCGGTAACGACGATAAATTTCCCCAATGGAAATTGTACGTTTACGTTTTTTAAATTATTTCCTTTCGCTCCTGTTATCTCGAGAATTTTACCATTCCCCACCCGTCTTTCATCTGGCAGGGGAATCTTTTTGTGTCCGTTCAGATAATCTGCTGTGATGGTGTTCAGTTTCAGCATCGTTGCCGGTTTACCCTGTGCAACGATACGCCCGCCGTGAAATCCGGCTTTCGGACCAATATCAACCAGGTAATCTGCAGCCATCATAATATCCTTGTCATGCTCCACAACTAAAATACTGTTTCCTATGTCCCGTAAATTCTGCAACGCAAGAATCAGTCGCTGATTATCCCGCTGATGCAACCCAATGCTGGGTTCGTCGAGTATATAAGTTATTCCCTGAAGTTGCGAACCTATTTGTGTTGCCAGACGTATGCGTTGAGATTCGCCACCACTCAGGGTTCTTGTCGGACGATTCAACGTGAGATATGTAAGACCTACATCCAGGAGGAATTGCAATCGCTCACGAATTTCTTTTAATACGTCTTTTGCAATAGTATTTTGTTTACCGGTCAGTCTTTTTTCAATATCCACGAACCAGTTAGCCAGTTTATCCAGATTCAAATTGCTGAGTTCTGAAATATTCCTCGAATCTATTCGGAACCAGAGACTTTCCTTTCTCAACCTTGCCCCACCGCATGCGTCGCAAGTTTTAAGTTCCATATATTTTTCAACCCATAACCTGAGCGTATCGGTGCTGGAGGCACCAAACCACCTTTTCAGCATCGGAATAAGGCCTTCGTAATCTGTATTTGTACCGGGAGATTCGTTTTCGTCTATTTCAAGTATCGCTTCAGAAGCATTTTCTGAAGTACCATAAAGGATTAAATTCAGCGCTCTTGACGGCATGTCCTGAATCGGTGTGTCCAGACTGAATTTATTTTTTCTGGCCAGCTTTTGAACCGCGGTGAACGTGTAAGCATCCCGTTCACTACCCAGTGGTTCAATACCACCTTCATTTACTGATTTTTTTCGGTCAGGAATTATAGCATCCAGACTGATGCGGTAAACTGCACCAAGTCCTTTACAAACAGGACAGGCTCCATAAGGTGAGTTAAACGAAAAACTGTTGGGAGATGGTTCTTCATAACTGATTCCCGTTTCATCACACATCAGCTGTTTGCTGTACTGGACTATCTTGTTATCATCGTTAATCAACAGAAACATCAGTCCCTTGCCCATATTTAACGCAGTCTGTACACTCTGGCTTACACGTGTTTTCATTTCGGTGGTCACCGTCAGCCGGTCAATCACGACTTCAATATCGTGAATTTTATATCTGTCCACCTGCATCTTGGGCACGAGATCTTTGATTTCTCCGTCTATCCGAACTTTTACAAATCCCTTCTTACGAATATCTTCAAACAATTCCCGATAATGTCCTTTTCTGCCGCGAACCAATGGCGAAAGAACAGAAATTTTTTTGCCAGGGAATTTTTGAAAAATATTAGATACAATTTCTTCTTCACTGAATTTCACCATTGGCCGACCCGTATTGTAAGAAAAAGCCTGACCAATTCTCGCAAATAAAAGACGAAGAAAATCATATACCTCGGTAACCGTCCCGACTGTACTGCGCGGATTTCTATTTGTCGTTTTCTGTTCAATGGAGATAACCGGGCTAAGACCCGTGATCTTATCCACATCGGGTCGTTCCATATCTCCGATAAACTGGCGCGCGTAAGCTCCAAAACTTTCCATATAACGGCGCTGACCTTCAGCATAAATGGTATCAAATGCCAACGATGACTTTCCGCTACCGCTGATACCGGTGATCACAACCAGCTGATTTTTAGGAATGGAAATATCAATATTCTTCAGATTATGCACCCGGGCTCCGAAAACCTCAATCAACTCTTCGCCCGTCAGAAGAGGCGTACTTTTTTCTTCAATCATGTTAAAATGGAATCGCTAAAGATAATAACAATATATGGGCCTGCTTGTTCCCCTGTAATTGGAAAAATATTTTTTAAGAATTTTCCCCCTCCTTATATTTGCAATAGTTCTTTATTTGCTTATCAAGAAAGGCTGAGGGTAATGGCCCTGTGAAGCCTTGACAACCTGGTCCACGCAGAGTGGAACAAGGTGCCAATTCCATCCGCCAGCTGGCGGACAGATAAGTCAGAATTATTGCTTACTAATATTAATCATATTAAAAGCTCTTCTGACGTTCGGAAGAGCTTTTTTATTTGGATCTGCTATCCCTTAAAAAGCATTCCAGTCAATTCTTGAAGGCATATTTTATTTCACCCAAAAAACCCCGAAAGGGATGGAGGATTATTGTATGCAGGAAACAACATCATTTATTCACAGCATTCCGGTTGATCCGCTCACAGGCGCAGTTTCAGTACCGATTTATCAGACGTCTACTTTTGTACAGGAATCTCCCGGTGTACACAAAGGATATGATTATGCGCGAAGTAATAATCCAACCCGGGCTGTATTGGAAAATTTGATGGCTGTTATGGAAAAGGGAGCCAGAGGGCTCGCGTTTGCCAGTGGCCTGGCAGCCATCGATGCAGTACTTAAGTTGTTAAAATCCGGTGATGAAATTATTGCCGTGGATGACATTTACGGAGGTGCCTTCAGACTATTCGAACAGGTATATAAAAAATTTGGTATTCACGTGACCTATGTGGATGCCTCCTGTCCTGAAAATGTATTTCAGGCACTCAATAAGAATACAAAACTGATCTGGCTGGAAACACCCAGCAATCCAACTTTGAAAATAGCGGACATTGAGGCGATTGCCGCGATCGCCAGAATAGGCAATTGCCTGCTATGCGTAGATAATACTTTCGCGAGCCCTGCATTGCAAAAACCTCTTGTATTGGGAGCGGACATTGTAGTACATTCAGCCACCAAATACCTTGGCGGACACAGTGACCTGATCGCCGGAATAGTTGTAACCGCTACCGAAGAACTGGGTGAAAAAATAAAATTTTACCAA
>DASSGT010000741.1:0-4870 GCA_035693345.1 Puia sp.
GCCAGCGAAACAGGTGTAAGGTCTTTATAATTTAGTTTTCTTAAGTAATCGAGGCATTCTTCATCAAAGGCAACCACATACAAATGAAAATTTGTTGTTGTTTTTTTCAGTGATTCAAAGAGCATCAGGCCCCGGGAAAGATAATTAGAATCAAAAAGAGTACAGAAATTAAGCATGGATGCCGGCAAATAATTTATTGATTTTTCTTTTGAGTAATATCAATGGGATTTTCATTTTCTCTCCCTGAATTTTCTTTAATACAGCCTGTCGGCACTCGTCCAGCAAAGGATTCCTGGACTCCGTCATTCCTATATCTGTCAACTCAAGTGCAAACCCGTATTGACGTTCAAGCAGGGAGAAAACGATCATCAGGAGCAGGTTTCGGATGGACAAGCTTTCGGGGTTGCGAAGATAGGTCAATTCGGCCCAACCGGGCGATGATCTGATGATTCTTTCGCTTAAAAAACCTCCTAATTGCCGGGCGTAACTGTTCTGAAGACGCTGGGTTCCTTTTACATTCATAGAAGAAAGCCAAAAGCCCTGCCGATGCATTTCCTGCATAACGGTATAGAGTTTATCTTCTTCTTTATAAGCATCCATAATACCGGGTTCAAATTCAGCCAACAGGACTGTTTCCTGAATTTTTGACGGCAGACTTTTATAAAGACGCAAATCTGTTCCCTGTGTATCTACCTTAAACCAGTCGATATATGAAATATTGGCTGATTGAAGTGTTTCTTCCAGTGTTACAGCGGGCAGGGTGGTAATTTTTTCTACTACAAACAGGGGTTTGAATAACCAGGGACTCAATTTTTCTTCATCCGGTTCCAACATGCTTGAACAGAATGGAGAACTGGTTAAATAAAATGGCGTATTACCGGAAGGCTGGGACGTGACTATCCTGTTAATCTGGATAAATTTTTTATAGTCCCGATTTGACTGCTCACTGATCTGAAACTCCCGGTCATCCGCATCGAATGCTACACAATATGAATATTTTGAAATGTATTTCCATTTTGGATGAATCCCACCTGATGCGCCGATATCTATTAAGACCGGCGGACAATCCCGGAAATATTCGGAGCTCAAAATTTTGTCTATAATTTTCATTCCTTTATTTTGAAAAACAATCCTTTATACTGAATTTTTTTCCCATCGAGAAAAATAGATGACTCATTTTCGTGTTCTGAAATGAGCATATACCGGTCAGAGAATATTTTTTTCACGGTATCGTAATTGAGCATCCAGCATGGATAGCTGGCTTTATATATTTGCGGCGGAACAAGCTGTATGCATATCCGATCCCTGGGCTCATAATTAAAATAAGTGTTATCAATAAAGATATAGGGAATCTTGTATTGCATTAAGCTAAGTAGTATATCATATGGTTTTTCCAAATAAGGGAGAACACATGAAAGGAGCAAAAGGTCAGGCAAACCCTGCTTTTCAATCAATTCATCGGTAGTGTAAAAAAAATGAAGATGATTGTCCTGAAAATATTCCAGACCACAAGTGACGAAATTTTTCTGTTCAATAATATTCCATTGCAATTCCGGTACGGTATCCAGGAATTTTCTGTTTTGAAAATAAGAACTGCCCAGAGAGCCTCCGAAATCGGCCACTCTCAAAGCACCATTATTTTTCATTGCAATCCACATCAATGCCGACAACAGCGGCCATGAATATTGAATTTTTTCAAATAAAACCGAATCACGCTCATAGACTGCTTCACCTCTCCTGACCTTCAGCAGGGCAAGTTTTACTTTATCCAGAATGATTGAATCATCATAAGAGTCAGTCAGTTGCTTTGCTTCCTGCCAGCTTTTATAGTCACCTGACCATCCATACTTGCCAGTTTTTTTTAACAACGTTAATAAAATCGGTGGGAGGAGTTGCTTGATCAAATTAAATGGCCGGCTTGAAGTCATATATTAATAAATCATGGCTTTAACGCCATTCTTAACCTCCGTCTGATTTTTTTCCATAAACTGGGATTCATAGCTTTCCGATGATAGTTGCAGATAGCACGGTAAGCCTGGATATTTTGGGTTATTTCTACCCGCGAAACATTTACTGGTTCCATATCGACCGGGGCAGGTAATGAATATTCAAATCCATTATTCGTGCCACTACCGTCACCTCCTATGTTTGAGACCAGTGATTTTCCCGGGTATAGAGTAAACTTATTTTCCAAAAAAGCAGATGCATACCATCGAATGGCCCATGAACTGGTTCTGCCTGCAATTTGATCTTTAAGCATTTGAACATAAGGATAACTGCCGTCAAACTCAAATTCTTCGGATTGATTTGTTTCGATCAGTTTTTGCAGAAGCACACTTGCATCCGGTTGGAATCTTTCCCACCCTCTTTTCCAGGTAGCCCAACCCAGGCAGTCCGCACCTCTAAGAAAAAAAGTACTGGGCAGCACTTCATTTATGGGCAGCAGATAACCATGCATGCTGATTACACTTTCATCGTTTTCATACAATCGAAGCCCTTCATTTATAAAATCCAGGAAGAAGGGAGAAGTCACAAGATCATCTTCCAATACGACCACTTTGCCGTATTCAGAAATAATTTGTGTAACGCCATCCAGTATGTTGGCAGACAATCCGAAATTCGATTCCCGTTCTACAATTCTGACAGAATTGAAATGCTGAATGGTCTTAAGATAGCTTCTGACCTGTTGTATCTGATCTCCGGAGCTGCCTGCTTTTGGGCCGTCTGAAAAAACGATCAGATCACTTTCAGCCGACAGTCTGTTTTTTTGAAGCGCTTCTACGGTCTTTCTTGTATGATATGGCCTGTTGTAAGTAAACAGGGCAATGGGAGCAGGCTTCATTAAATTATTTTTTTTAAAAGACTTGTTTCTGAAAAATCCCTGGTATATGGTACAGGTCCCGCGAATTTCGAGGTTTTCCACGAGTTTTTTTCAAAGGAAAAGGGGGCCAAATAATATGTCCTTTCTGAATTATCGATCACTAACCAGCCATTTCTTTTCAATTTTGGAATCCCATGTTTAATGCATGAAGGCCTTGCCCGTCCGTCCACGACGATTATATCGAAATAATTGTCCGGGTACGTATCAATGGATTTTGCATACTGTTCAAAATTTTTGCCTTTATAAGCCGGATCAGCTGATATATAGTCTTCCGGATCTTCGAATCGTTTTTTCCCAAATTGCGGATCATTTACCGGTTCGGCCAAAATATATTTAAAATTTTGAACGGACTGTTCATCGAGCTGTTTTTTCATATTAAAATACCAGGAAGTATCGTGTTCTATTGAAACGACCTCCTTCACTCTCGTTATCCAGAAAAGAGTGGATCCACCCGAGCCATATTCAAATACCCTCATATCTTTCCGGATCAGCTTTTTCAGGAATTGTATTGCAGAGAAGCTTATCCAGGGACTTCTGTCAATCACTGAATTCCGGCCGGGTTTAAGATGATCGCGCCAATCAGCATAATATCTGACTGATGAAATCAATGTATTCAACCGGGGTTTATTCCAGAGAGATCTCAATGTTTTTTTCAGGTAAATGACAGAATCTGGAATGGGCATAGGAAGGCGATTATGGATTGATTGCCGGAATTTGGTTTATTTTTTTCTGAATATAGAAACGTATAATAAAATAATAAATGGTAAAATAACATGCATTTGAAGCAATAGATACCGCACCCGCGCCATACACACCAAATCGGGGAATTAACAATAAGCTAAGACCCAGACTTACACAACATACAATCAGACCTGTGACCGAAACCACATGTGTTTTTTCGAAATAAACCAGGTAATTGGTATAAAGTGGTGTAAGTGCTGAGAGAATCTGGGATACCAGGAGTAGTGGCAGAATATAAAGCGTTTCATGGTATTTGCTTTGTATTATTCCCAATGAAAGTATAGCCCACACAAAAATCTGAATTGAACAGGACAGCGCGGCAAAAATTACAAAAAGTCTTGAGATTAGTTTTTTTGTTTTAGCGACATTTTTCCGGAGATCCTTTTCTTTTAGAAAAAGAGGAAGCCATGCATTCTGAAAAGAAGCAAAAATCATCGGGATCAAACCGGCACAAGACACTGCCAGATAATAATATGACATCTCTTTAAAAGACCCGTATTTCTCCAGAAAGAATTTATCGCTGAAATTGATAATGATGCCGAATACGGCAGACATCATGACGGGTAGGGCTAGTTTAAGACCGGCCAGCGCAATCTTACGGCTGAAGCGGGTCCGGACCTCCTTTATAAAAATAAAAATAAAACTCAAAAACAGGACAGCTTCCACCAGATAGGTGGTTTCCAGGCGTACCCTCACTCTGTCGTGATTCTTCAGTATAAATAGCAGAGACGTTGCAAAAAGATTTATACAAATGATCCTCAGTAAATTATACTGTTTGAGTTGCTTTATTTTTTCTGACGTAAACAAAAAATTGGTAAGCATAAAATTGCCTATGGTCACAACCAACGCCAATAATACGGAACCTCGGTATTCAGCATAATGGATCTGGTTTTTGAAAAGAATTTTTACAAGTATATAATCCCAGTTAAAGAAATAAATCGGGAAGATGACAAGCGTCAGAATAATTGCCAGCAAACAAAATATGGTAAATAAAAGACGCCCTTTGTCTTCTTCGTTTTCAAAGTCGTGATAGAATTTACTGATTGGAATATATAAACCGAAATTCAAAACCACGGAGAAAGTGAATATAATCGACAACAGATAACCGTACAAACCGTATTCGTCCTGCGTCATCAGTCTTAAATATACCGGGAGAAGTATTACTCCCGCTAATTTTACCAGTATGTCGATGCTGAGAACTGCAAAGAGGCGATTAATTAACAGGTTGTCCCTGTATTGCGCTACCCA
>DASSGT010000742.1:0-2577 GCA_035693345.1 Puia sp.
ATCTTATTCGACGGTCATCGGTCAACGGTCATCAGTCATCCTTCAAAATATGTTCGGAATTTTTAAAAAGAAATCACATGGGCCGGTAGATCTTTCGGGATTGGTGTCTGATATGCATAATCACCTGATTCCGGGAATTGATGATGGCGCAACGGATCTTGAGTCGTCGATTGTAATGATCCGCTCGATGCATGAACTCGGTTTCCGCAAATTCATTGCCACGCCTCATGTGCAGTGGGATATGTTTAAAAATACCCATGAGATCATTGAACATGGGGCAAACAAGGTACGGAACCGGCTCGCCGAAACAGAGCTGAGGGTTGGTTTTCGCGGAGCCGCTGAATATTATCTGGATGAACATATGGATATGCTCCTGGCAGAAAATGCCCCCCTGCTTACCATCCATAAAAATATGGTGCTGGTGGAATTCTCTTTTATCCGTCAGCCGATGGACCTGAAGGATAAACTTTTCCAGCTTCAGATCAAAGGATATCAACCGATCATTGCCCATCCGGAGCGTTACTTATATTTTGGAGCACATAAAACAGTCTATGACGAATTACATGACATGGACTGTATTTTCCAGCTAAACCTGCTTTCTCTCTGCGGTTATTATGGCAAAAAGCAGGAAGAACTCGCCCAATATCTGATCAAAAAGAAATATGTAAGTCTTTTAGGTTCAGATTGTCACAACATCAGGCACATCAATATCCTTCGTGCCTCCTCTTCCATCTCCAACACCGTCAACCGTTTACTGGATGCCGGACTTCTCCTGAATCCATCTCTGCAAGCGTAAGGCTTAAAGCGCAAGGCGTAAGGCTTTGTGGATTAAGTTCTTTATGCTAAACAACCAACACCTCAGTCTGATCGAACCATTGTCATGGATGAATGCCCATTTATCACTCTGAATAGTTAAGCCTTTCATCCTAAAAAAGCAGTTTAAACCATCTGGGGGACATAAGTGTTAACCATTAGGTGTCGGTTTTAAAATGCTTTACGCCTTACGCTTTACGCCTTAAGCTTGACAATTAGTCGTGACTCTCTGTCAAATAAATTCATTGTTAAGAATCCTCCGCTTGTCCTTTATCTGACATTCCGTCTTGGCATTATTTTTATCTTTATAAGGTAAATCACAGATAACATGGGTGCTCTTGAATTCAACCAGCTTCTGGTATCTAATGCTGAATTTTTGAAGCCCTTTGCGATCACTTTAACCAGGGATAGCGAAGAAGCGAAGGATCTTTTTCAGGAAACATTATACCGGGCAATAGCCAATAAGGATAAATATAACGTCGGAACAAATATCAAAGCATGGTTATATACGATCATGCGGAATATTTTTATCAATAACTACCGGCGCCGTGCAAAACAGAAGACCATTTTTGATTCTTCTCCGAACGACTATCTTTTAAACAACAGCCAGTCGACCGTAGTTACGGGCAATGCTGAAAGTAACCTTCGGATTCGCGATATTCAGGGAGCCATTCATGGTTTACCCGAGATATTCCGCAATCCTTTCCTGCTTTATTTTGATGGTTATAAATACCACGAAATTGCAGATATGCTGCGGGAACCTTTGGGTACTATCAAAAGCCGGATACACTTTGCGCGGAAGCTGTTGAAATCGCAGATACAGCAATTTTAGATTAGTTGGCTGTTGGTAGTTTTGTCGATGATCCCCGCATTCAGCGGGGCAGGCGATAACCGATGACCGATGACCGTCTTTAACTTAGAAGAGTCGCCAAGGTTTGGCGCTTCAAAATCATTAATCTTTAGATTTGTAATCGCTTTAAGTTTTGCGCCTGCCAGTCGGCAGGCAGGCTTTGAGCTTTAAGCTTATCAAATGCAATTAGAACAAGTGATCCTGGTAAATGAACAGGATGTAGAGACGGGAACAATAGAAAAAATGGAAGCTCACCGGAAAGCCCTTTTACACAGGGCTTTCAGCATTTTTATATTCAACACCAAAGGTGAAATGCTCCTGCAACAGCGGTCGCTGGGGAAGTATCACAGTCCGGGTTTGTGGACCAATACCTGTTGCTCGCATCCGCGTCCGGGAGAGCAGGTTGAGGAAGCAGCGGCACGGAGACTAAAAGAAGAGATGGGCATTGATACAACGCTCACAAAATTATTCGATTTTATTTATCGTACTGAATTCGACAACGGACTTACAGAATTCGAATTCGATCATGTCTACACCGGAACGTATAACGGACAGCTATATCCGAATAAGCAGGAAGTAAATGATTATTGCTTTCGCCCGATGGAAGATATTGCCCAGGATCTGGAACGCCGGCCCGAAAAATACAGCTCCTGGTTTAAGATTGCATTTCCACTTTTAAGCGTAAAGCTTAAAGCCTAAAACAAGTTTGGAAGTCTGGAAGTCTGGAAGTCTGGAAGACTGGAAGTAGAATTCATTTTTGCAAGCCTTCACCAGACAATACGAATATTTTTTCTTAGGCCTCAAACTTCAATCTTAATTCCTCAAGCTTCAGACCTTTAGTTTCATGCTTCACTCCTCAAGCCTCCTGCCTCCTGCCTCCTGCCTCACGCCTCCGGCACTACGCGTTCAGTCTT
>DASSGT010000743.1:0-10945 GCA_035693345.1 Puia sp.
GCTTCGGTTGTTCTCAGGGACAGTTTGTTCAACCGGGAAAAGACAACAGCATTTCAAAATCTTGTGTACAAGGAACAGGAGAAGCAAAAGGAAATCCAGGCATCGAAACTGCAGTATCAAAACCAGCTTAAGCTGAATGCATCGCTTGGAATTTTATTCACTGTATTGGTTATCGCAGTTATTTTATTCAGAAATAACCGGCAGAGAAAAAAAGCATTCGCCCTTCTTCAAAAACAAAAAGAGCAGACGGATCTGCAAAAGACAAAGGTTGAACAGACACTGGAGGAACTCAAAGTCACGCAGAGCCAGCTGGTACACTCTGAAAAAATGGCTTCCCTTGGTGAGCTCACTGCCGGGATTGCCCACGAAATACAGAACCCTTTAAACTTTGTCAATAATTTTTCTGATATCAACAAGGAATTGCTGGTAGAGATGAATGAAGAAATCTCGAAACAGAATTTTCATGAAGTCACCGTTTTGTCCAAAGATGTAAAAGAGAATGAAGAAAAGATTAATTACCATGGCAAACGTGCGGGCGCCATTGTAAAAGGAATGCTGCAGCATTCACAGATGAGCACGGGGCAGAAAGAACCTACCGATCTGAATGCCCTCGCTTCTGAATATTTACGACTCGCGTATTACGGCCTTCGTTCAAAAGACAAATCATCGGATATTTTGAGGAAAACGGATTTTGATCCCAGTGTCGGAATCATCCATATCGTTTCACAGGATATTGGAAGAGTGCTTCTCAACTTATATAACAATGCGTTTTATGCTTTGGCGGAAAAAAAGAGACAGCACCCGACAGATTTTGAGCCGGTCATTTCTGTGAGTACAAAAAAGACAGATGGTAAAATTGAAATCAGTGTAAAAGACAATGGAAATGGTATCCCGCAAAAAGTTCTGAATAAGATATTTCAGCCTTTCTTCACCACAAAGCCCGCAGGGCAGGGAACGGGCTTAGGGTTGAGTTTGAGTTATGATGTTATAAAAGCCCATGGAGGTAACATAAAGGTAGATACCAGGGAAGGGGAGTTTACAGAATTTGTAATTCAAATCCCGGTGGGTTAATTCAGGATCAAACCCTATCTGCCGTATTTACAGTGAATAAAAACTGTGGGGTTTAAGTGGTTTAGGTACTTCGGGTTCTTTCAACAATTGCTTTATATTGATTTCAATATTGGTCGCTATGGTTGTCATCGCCGTATCCGTCGGTTTGTTTTCAAATGGATCCTGTAAAAGTGTCGCTGTCTTTTCCAGCACGAAGAATCCGGAAGAAATGATTACCAAAAGGGGTATTTCATATACAGGTTTGACTACGCCTAATGAAATAGAGAGGGTAATAACAAATAGATAAATCATTAAATGAAGAAAAACGCGATAGGGTACGGGGAAAATGGTACTTTTTATTCTTTCAGCCATTCCCATGGCAGTTGTAAAATTGATCAAAGTCGTATTGATATGTACCTGACTGAAAATATCCATTTTCCCATTATTTTTTAATTCAGCTATCTGCAGGCTGTTTAACTGGAGAAGTGCCAGGGGCTTATTGTTATTCGTGCTGATTTTATTTATATCATCTTCGGAAATATATTTTCCTAAATTTTCTAATGGGTCCAGACCTCTTAGTGATTGTCCTAAACAGAAGCACCAGGCAATATGTCTGAACGCTAATTGTCTTACAACCTGGTCATTGCCATGAGGTATAAATGATTGCAATTGCAGCGTAAAAGTTCTGCTTTCATTTACGATCGTTCCCCATATTTTTCGTGCTTCCCACCACCGGTCATAAGACTGACTTAGTTTGAACGATATAATAACGGCAATGGCTGTTCCGAGAAATGCCGGTACATTAATGGGCATATTTGGAATGCCAAGATCAAACTGATAGGTTGCAAAAGATGCTATTAATGCAATGATCAACGTATAAAAGAATTCAACTTTTATTTTTTTAAAAACATATACTATACTTTGTCCTTTAATTAGTAGCATTTTTTTTTATTTAGTTCAAATTTCCGCTCTTAAATATACGCCCCGGTGATGGAACCGGGCTGAGTAAGTTATGATAAAATCAATTTTCAAGCTTTGAAAAATGAATTATCTTTTAGGATGAAGATGGCTCGTTCTTACAATATTATCCAGGCGCTGTTGCGGATTAAGAATACAGTCGCCGGTGAACACCATGCCCCTTCCTGGTATGCGAAAGCAAAATACCGGCGGAACAGGAATATTTCAATCAAAAGATTCCTGATAGACATATCTCTTATTTCTCTCGGGGTATTTTCCGCAGGTTTTGGATTGCGGGGTTTTTTGCTTCCCAATCATTTCATTGATGGCGGGGCTGTCGGCATATCCCTGCTCATTTCGGCGGTATCCCATATATCATTACCCTATCTCCTGATTTTGATTAATATACCATTCGTGATCATCGGGTTCAAATTGGTCGGCAGAATGTTTGTCATAAAAACAACCATCGCCATTGCCATGCTGGCGATTGTTGTGGGGTTTGTCCACTATCCGCATGTGACGCAGGATAAATTACTGATTGCTATCTTCGGTGGATTTTTTTTGGGACTGGGCACAGGCCTCGCGGTAAGAGGAGGCGGTGTGATTGACGGAACAGAAGTGCTTGCAATCAGTCTGACAAGGAGACTCGGACTAACGATTGGCGATATTATTCTGATCATCAACATCCTGATTTTTTCCGTCGCGGCCCTGGTTCTTTCGGTTGAAACGGCCATGTATTCCATCCTGACCTATCTGTCTGCCGCCAAGACCGTGGATTTCGTTATTGAGGGTATCGAAGAATACACAGCAGTAACGATCATTTCAGTGAAAGCCGAAATCATCAGAACGATGATCATTGAAAAAATGGGCAGGGGAGTGACCACATTCAAAGGTGAAAAAGGGTTTGGAAAAAGAGGACATATCGAAGGGGATATGAAAATTATTTATACTGTCATCACCCGACTGGAAGTCAGTAAATTAAATGCAGAGATTGAAAAGATAGACCCGAATGCATTTGTGATCACCAGTAGTGTAAAGGATACCCGCGGTGGTATGATTAAGAAGAGGCCTATGAAAGATTGACTGAATGACAACCTGTTCGAAAGCTGAAGAAATAATTAATACAGCCACCATTCAGCCCTGACTCCGATATACTGACCCCATATCTTGTTCCCAACCTCGCTTAAGAATGGAGAATAAGAGTGGTTCGCGGCATAATCATTATATCTGCAAATTGTATAAATCAGTCTGAGTTGGGGCCTTGCCCAGGGATCATTTTTTGCCGTCGGAACAATGGTGGGAACAAAAGAGAATTTGAAAACGGATGCCGATGGCTGATCCCCGTCCTTTCGGTTGGCGTAATCCAGTTCGGTGATCAAATGAAACCATGGTTTTATATACCAGAAATTTCTCACGCCCAGCGCATATTCTGTTTTTCGATTATAAATTTCACGCCCGAAAAAATCAGGCGCCTTATTCAGGCTGTCTGATGCACCATGGCTTTTTGTAAAAATACCATAAGCATTGATACTGTATTTGGGACTTATATTCAACAGTAACTGGTCCACCAGGTTAATCGAATAGGCTTTGTTGTATTTATAAGTATTCAGATCGGGAGCGCCATACGTGAGCCATGTTTTAGAATTGCCACCATCATTCCCGTTGGCGATGCCTTTCCCGTAGCGGATCGCCGCCTGATTTGAAGAACCCCCCAGGAACGTATTCAATATGATCGTATGTTCAAGACCGGCCACCCATCCGCCGGCCGACGGATAGTTGTAGGCCGTAGCGGTATCCTCCAGGTTGGCATTGGCCAGATGATGATATTCCCCAAGTATTTTTATGGTTTGTTTATTATTATCAAAAGGTATGAGTTGCTCTCCGATCAGCATGGTCCTTGCACGCAAACCAAGCCGGGGCACTCCATCAACAATATTCACATAAAAATAGGGAGGTACAGAACTCGATGTGTCCACGGCTCCCGGAAATAAAACTGAAAAAGTGGTCTTGTTCCATGAAACACCGAAGCCCTGTGTACTATGATCATCGAAATAAAAATAATCGGCAATGTGTACATCATATCCGCGGAAGAATTTTGCACCGATCCATGCGCTCCATTTCGATCCGTTGATATTTAGTGCTTCGGCATATAATTCCGGTAATGCAACGGTAATCGCACCATATGGGCTGTTGGAATTTACATTCCCAATTAATTGCCAATTGCTCGCATAGAGTGCCATTCTCGCCTGCACATTGATGAACGGGGTATCGCTTTTTTCTTTTCCTTTGAAATGCAGGGCGGCAAGCAGTTCTACATAGTCAGCCTCTTCCATTCTTCCACCGATCGAACCCATCCCGTTCAAATTAAATGGGCGTCCTACATTTCCTGTTACACTCGGAGAAAGACCTACGCCGACACGGCCGTAGGACCCGAAAGAAAAAGATTGATTAGTCGTAGTTTGAGAGAACAAATCCTCCGTATTTGAAAAGAACAGTATGGAATATAAAAACGGAAGAAAAGCTTTTTTCATACAGCCTTAATATAGATGCATTTGATAGAATAGAGCCTTAGCCGTAGATCATTTCCCTTGTATAAGTTAATGGTTTTTTTTTAAAGGGACCGGATTGCCGCTGAAATAGCCTCTCTTTAATAATTCGTAACTTAGATACACTATTTATCTAACATTAAACTTGTTGATATGAAAAAGTATTTATTGTTACTGGGGATGTTTTTCTCCTTTGCAGCTTTTGCCGCTGATAAAGGTACCTGGACAGGATACATTAGTGATGCGCATTGTGGCGCTAAAGGGAATAATGACGGACATGCAGCCTGTGCCAAAAAATGCGTTAAGGAAGGCTATGCTCCTGTCTTTGTGATTGGAGACAAGGTTTATACTATCAGTGATCCCAAAAAAGTTTCCAAATATATCGGAGACAAGGTTACGATTACGGGAACGATTACCGGAGATGCGATCGATATCGAAAAGATCAGCAAATAGTTCGTCCGCTCAGCAATCAACACTTTGAGTATTTAACTGCAGGACCTGTTATACCTGGAGACAGGTAAATTAATGCAGACTTTCAGAAAAACTTCAACAAGGCATCTTTTCGGCTGCGGGATACATTTACTGTTGATTCGTCCGACATAATCAGATATCCTCCTTCACCACGGATATATTTAGTTACTTCATTCAAATTAATAAGGAAGGAATTATGGACTCGAACAAAGGAAGAGAAATTTGCCAGTTGTTCTTCCATTTCCCTTAAACTCCGGCAGGCAATAATCCTTTTTTTATTCGTTAGGAAAAGGTGGGTATAGTTATCGAAAGCCTCACAGCGTACCAATTGATTGGTCGGGATTAATTCAAATCCTTCTGCGGTGGGTACGGCAATTTTGGCAAAACTGGTATCCTTATGCTGTATCTGGTTCATCAACATCTGAAATTGTTCGGGGGAAGGACGCATTTTTTGTTTTTCTACCTTTTGTACGGCAATGATCAGCTCTTTTGCTTCAATGGGTTTTAACAGATAATCCAGCGCACTGAATTTGATTGCTTTGATGGCATACTTATCATAGCTCGTAGTAAAAATAACCGAAAAGGGAATCTCCCGGAACTGTTCGAGAAGTTCAAAACCATTCATATAGGGCATCTCGATATCCAGGAATACCAGTTCGGGCTTCAGTTCATTGATGGCACTCAATGCATTTTTGCATGACGTGTATTTTCCGGTCACAAGTATTTCAGGACAGTAGTCGCTCAGCAGGATGTTCAGCGTATCCAGACAATGTACTTCATCATCTATAAGAAAGGATTTTATCATACTTTAAAGGAATTTGTATAATCACTTCAGTGCCTGCAGCGGTTCCATCAGGGTTTACCAGATCATTGATTTTAACGGAAGGTTTATATTCAACAGAACATGGCATTGTTGCAATACGTTCTTCGGTTAACTTCAATCCCATGGATTTGTGTCGTGTGGCTGATTTACTTGAAAGTTCTGTGGCTTTTTTTCGCCCGATGCCATCATCTGTAATATTAATAAACAGATAGTTATTTTTCTGGGAGATTTCGACGTCCAGCTGTCCAATTTCCTCTTTGTGCATTAAGCCATGCCATATGGCATTTTCAACATAGGGCTGGATGATCAGGGGAGGCACTTTGACGGCGTCTGTTTCGATATCTTCATCTATACGAATCCCGTATTCAAAGTGATATTCAAATCTCAATGCTTCCAGTTCCAGGTAAAGTTTCAGCGATTCAATTTCATAATCTAACGGTATCAGGTCGGCTTCGGAATTTTGCAATATAAATCTTACAAGTTTTGAAAATTTGGCCAGGTATTCAGAAGCCTGGGATTTATTGTTCTGAAGTATGAAACGATTTATCGAATTCAAAGAATTAAAAAGGAAATGAGGATTCATTTGAGCACGTAGCGATTGTTGCTGCAATTCACCCTGTTTTCTGTTATTCAACAGTTTTTCATTTTTGCGCCTGAGAAGATTATTTCTGGAAATGATCAGGCATAATAAAGCAATCGAGAGTATACTGACGAGGAGAATAATATTAAACAGAGATTCTTGCTTTAATTGCTGGTCTTTGATCTTAATATCTTTATCCATCAGGGCAACCTGTGCCTGTTTCCTTTCATTTTCCACTGTGCCGGCAAAGTCATTTAATCTTGACAGGAATTTCCTGGTTAAGAGGGAATCTTTTAAAATGGCATATTTCCCGACATATTGGTAAGCGCTGTCTGCTTTTCCAAGGCGGCTGTATATTTTTGCAATCAATTGATATCCTTCGATCATGGATTGTTTCGCACCCGCCTTCTGTGCAGACAACATGGCTTCTGAAGTATATTTCAAAGCCATGGCATCGTTATTCTTCTCAAGATAAGCCAGACCCGCATTCAGTAAGGCGGTCATCAAATGAAATCTGTCGTCACTTTTTCTAAAGCTCTGTATCAGTTCAAGAGATATTTTAAGCGACGAATCATAATCCTTATGGCCAAGGTAGGTTTCACTCAGGCTCAGTTTAATAATGGGATCTTTGGGATGATCGAAAGAGGATTGGCGTAAATAGTAAAAGGAAGAATCGAAATTATTTAATTTGCTATATACGGATCCCAACATGTCATTTTCATCCCATACGATTTTATGTTCTTTTGCATAGGATAAACTCTGACGGTAATAATCCAATGCGGTCTCATAGTCACCAGCGGCTTTGTATAGGTTACCAAAATTATTATATGAATAAAGGATACAAACATGATCATTCATTTTTCTTCGTGTCTGCAAACTGCTGCGGCAATATTCAAACCCTTTTCCATATTCTCCCATAGCTGCATATAACATGCTCTTGTATGCGCAATTTCTGCCCTTTCCTTCTTCGCCACCCGATTTATCAAAATAGTAGGTGGCTTTATTATAGGCTTCCTCAGCTCCGGGATAATCATTTTTTAAGAAAAGAACCCAGCCAAGATATAAATTAGCCCAGCCGGCTGTTTTGATTTCCCGCATCATTCCGGACAACAGGATGCTTTGGCGAAAATAGAGTTCTGCGGCAGGGAAATTTCTATAATACATCTCGCTGACTCCCAGGTTTAGTGTGGATTTGGTAAGACCGGCAGAATCATTGTTTTTTACAGATTCCTCATATGCCTGGGAAGCATATAAATAGATCGAATCGGGATTTGGCCGGGGAAACCACCAGTATTCTTCGCTTAAAGAATTTAGATAATCCAACCGGATGCTGCCTTTAGTAAAAGGCAGTTTTTGCTTCAGCTGATTTATTCTGTTCCAGTCTGGATGTTGCGCAAAAGAAAAATTAAAAAATAATGAAACATGAAGGAAAAAAACCAGGCAAGATACTTTTCGAGATATAGATTTCCAGCTTGTCATGAACTTTTTATTGTGATAGTACCCTGAAAGTATTTTAGCATTCACCGGTTCATTTTTCTTTTACTATGCGGGAAACAACTGGATTATTCCCGGTGGAATATAAGGTAGTCCGGACAGGAACAAAAGACGTAATGGGTAGCTGTCAATTCCAGAGGGTAGTTTGCAGTAATCAGTACGTAGTTGAATTTTCTATTTAACTCCCCAGGTAGTCCTCTCTTCTGATAGTAAGGTATGTTAAAGTTCTAAATACCCACTCATCTTTGCAATCTACCTGTTTAAAATGGAAGAGCACGCACCCGTGGTTTTCTGAATGACAGACCCGGATTAGATTTATACGGGCTGCACACCATCCTTCTACTACAACTAATTAAAAACTTTCTTTATGAAAAAAACTTTATTTATCCTGGCGTTCATGACATCCATTTTTTCATTTGACAGCTGCCAGAAACTGAATGAGTTTACAAAAATGGGTTCGTTCGAACAGAAATCAAAATCTGTTGCAGATGCCCAGGTGGCACTTGATTGGTATGGATTACAACTTCGGTTTTTACTGGAAAGGAATACGACCATGAATCCTGTAGAATTCGGATATCTGGGAATCGGTTTGTATGAAGCCGTCCGTGGTGAAAATACTCATTTGCTGAGCTTTTCCACCAAATTGAATCAAATGCCGCTCATGCCTCAGCTGGAGAATAAGGGTTATGACTGGGTGACGAGTGCCAATGCGGTGATGGCATCGATGGTTCGTAGTTTCAATACCGGGTTGACGCCTGCTGACTCTACCAGCATTGACTCTCTGGAAAATGCTTACAATCAAAAAGCCAGTCCCAATCAGAATTCGGAAGTATTTTCCCGTTCCCGGGCTTTCGGTCGCAGTGTGGCCGCGGCCATTCATGACTGGTATCTGACGGATAATTTTAATCCTTCCAATGCGGCCTATATACCACCGGTATTTCCGGGTGCCTGGATACCTACTCCCCCTGCATTTGCAAATGGCATTATGCCTTATCTCTCAACTGCCCGGTTCTTATTAAGTGATAACGCGACCATTATAGTTCCACCGCCTCCATATGCATATTCAGAAACACCCGGATCTGATTTTTACAATATGGTAAAAAATGATTACGACGTTAGCCTGGTTTTAACAACTGAACAAAAAAATCTGGCTAACTATTTTGTTGATCAGGGAAACGGAATCGGATATACTCCGGGGGGACATCATTTTAGTGTGATCAACCAGATATTAATGGCAAAAGGAGTTGGTTTAACTGTAGCCGCCGAAGTGTATGCAAAAGCAGGTATTGCTGAACGCGACGCAACCATTGTGGGTTTTACTGCAAAATATAAATATAACCGGATCAGGCCCGTGAGTTATATACGTAAAGTGATCGATCCCAATTGGCTTCCTTTTATACCTACGCCTCCGCATCCGGAATATCCTGCGAATCATGCAACGATTACAGGATCTGTGATGCAAGCTGTGGCTATTGTATTGGGTAATAATCTCAGTTTTACGGACCATACTTATGATTTCCGTGGTTTCCCGCCCAGGTCATATACCACCATATTTGGCGTGGCAGAAGAATCCGGCATATCCCGTCTGTATGGTGGAATTCATTATAAGGAATCGATCGATACAGGTTGGGTGATAGCAAAAGAATTGGGAGGAAAAGTCGGAAATATAAATTTGCAATACTAGCATTGGAACAACCAAAGTCATATGCCCCACTGAAAATATCAGGGGGCATATTTTTTATTTAACTCCACGGCCTGTCATGAGAACGTTTGTCATTCCAGTCAGGCGTCGGAGCGAAATAGGATTTATCAGTTGGTATCAGATGTTTTTTACATTCTTCATCCACCAATTCTATTCCGAGACCCGGCGCTGTTAAAGGGACATTCGCAAATCCTTTTTCAAATAATTTGCGGCCGTCGGTTGTCTTCACCAAAGTATCCCACCATTCGCTGTCGAGAGAATGATGTTCCAGTGCCAGGAAGTTTTGCGTGGCCGCTGCGCAATGCACGCTGGCCATAAAGGAAACCGGCGATCCGGCGAAATGCATGGCCATCGCAATGCCATGTTCTTCCGCATAATCACCGATTCTTTTTGTTTCCAAAAGTCCACCTGCGGTTGCGAGATCCGGGTGGATGATATCAACGGCATGAATATCGATGAGTGGTTTGAATCCACTCAGCAGATAAATATCTTCTCCGGTAAGTAACGGTGTGTCTATCGCGTCAGAGATGGTTTTGAGTTGTTCCGGATACTGCCAGGGCACCATGTCCTCCAGCCAGGCCAGCCGGTAGGGTTCAACTTTCTTCCCAAACCGGATGGCATTGTTCAGATCAAAATGCCCATAATGATCGGAAGAAAGCGGAATCTCATATCCTACCACAGATCGCACTTCATTGATGATGGAGGCCATGGCATCCAGCCCCTTGTCGTTGATCTGAATGGCGGTGAACGGATGTTCCGTATTCGCATAGTCCATATAACCGCCCTGCCATTGCGCCAGGTTTTTACCCCAGAATTTACTGTTGTTCAGAGCGCCCGGAATATCTTTTACTTCACCGATGGAAATATCCATTTTCAACCAGGTCATGCCCTGTACCTCCAGCCGGTGTTTTATTTTTAATTTAAATTCATCCAGTGTCGGCGCCTCGGGCGTGTCGGCATACAATCTCACTTTATCGCGATAGCGTCCTCCGAGTAATTGCCAGCACGGAACATTATATGCTTTCCCGCAAAGATCCCATAGTGCCATCTCGACGCCGCTCACACCACCGCCCTGACGCGCAGGACCGCCGAATTGTTTGATCGTTTTAAATAGCATTTCCACATTGCATGGATTTTGGCCGAGCAGTCGGCTCTTCAGCATCAGCGCATATCTTTCGTCGGCACCATCCCTCACTTCACCCAAACCATAAATACCCTGGTTGGTATCGATGCGGATGATGGGAGTTCGTCCCACATTTTGTATAATGCAATAACGCATATCGGTGATCTGCAGATCAGAGGGACCTGAGAATCGTTTCACT
>DASSGT010000744.1:0-5868 GCA_035693345.1 Puia sp.
GGCCTCCGGCACCATGGCATAATAATGGACACTGTCGTTTTCGTCCAGCCAACTGATTCCATAATAAGTACGGTATTTGCCAAATGACATCACCAGATGATCGAAATTTTCTTTTATTCCGTTTGGAAAAGTTTTTACATGTACCCCAAATACAGTCATATCTTCCTGTTGATGATATATTTCCATTATTTTCTTTTTACATTATTATGAATGATGATGTTCTTCAGTACCTGACATCATGTCAATCTTAAAGTATGGTTTGTATGCAGCCAATCGCTCCAGAAGATTTTTATTCTCTTTTATAATTCTTGCTTTTTCGGTTTCGCCGGCAGGAAGTATGATCAGGTTAAAAATGGAATGTTCTTTATCTAAAATATCTCCGCTATTTACTGCAAAAGGGCTATGCCCATTGTCCCAGGCTCCTCCAATATCTTTGTTTTCTACTCCCGGAGCATAAAACATATAATGCGGCATCACTTCGTTAATGATTCCTTTTTCAACGACAGTCCGGCTGATAGGGCATAACATATAAGAAATGCACTCTCTGGATGGTGCTTTATAGGTTCCGTTTTTCACTCTTTTTACAATGGTATCTCTTATTTGCACGGGACTGTATTTTCCTGAAGCACGCATTTCCGCAGCATCAAACCAAACAGGCAGGAATAATTTAGACATTTCCGCATCATAACTGATCGCAGTGTACTGGTCGGGTAAAAACTCAGCCCTTTCCCACTGGGTGCGGACAACCAAAACTGAAAAACCATTGGTTCCCTGCCTGGTCATATAATAACCTTTAGCCGGATCAAGCAGATAAATGGTAGCACCATCCCGAAGCCGCGGGGGCAAAGAACTTAGGGCAAAATCCGTTTCTAAGTCGGCCGGCATTTTTTCAAGCTTCCAGTCACCAGCGGCTTGTCCGAAACTCTGTATACAGGTCAATAAAAAAACGACAAATGATAAAGCAAGCCGGCAATCTCTTGCCGGGAAATGCAGGAGTTTTAGATGTTTCATTATTTAGAGACAATGAAAATGCCGGGATCCGGACATTTCCCGTACAAAAATAAATGACCACATTATCTTTACTTTTAAACAACATCTGGTGTAACATCTGCGAAAGTCAAACCACATCATATTTTATTAAGTGGCTCTGTTCGCGTTTTCTGAACAGAATGGCCAGCCTTCGCAGCTCTCTGAAATTTGCTAATTTTAAACTTTAAACAATATGGAAAAGTTTCTGCTGCTGGTAAGGGAAGACATTAATATGCTCAAACAAATCGGCATTAAAGGACGCTATGATAACATGCGTGAAATGTTGAACTGGGTGGAATCACTGGCAGAATCAGGGAACTTTACGGGTGGTGAGCCATTGGTAATGGCGGGCAAATATGTGAACCATCACGATGTACTTTCTGACGGACCATTTATTGAAACCAAAGAAGCCATTAGCGGGTATATTTTCCTGCAGGCCGAAAACATTGAGCAGGCCGCTGCGATTGCACAAACCTGTCCATTGGTGATGCAAAACAGAATGATACTTGAGGTCCGGCCTATTATGGTAGTGGACAAGACGCTACTTGATAACTTAGGTGCTGTTTAAAAATATTGTACACGATCCGGTAAAACAGGCTCAAAGTATTTCTCCTACATTTGAAAAGACTACCAGCCTTCGATCAGAATGATCAAAGTAGGCGGTAGGCAGCCTGCCCCGCGAAATGCGGGGTTGACACCTCCAGTCTTCCAGTCTTCCAGTCTTCCAGTCTAGATTAAAATACCCCGAAAAATTAATCTTTTTTACGCAACCCCACAAACAGGGCTTTCGTTCCTACTCCTTGTCTCCACATCTCCCGTTAATCCGCACCCATCGAACAACACGCTCAATCTTCTCTATCCATTGAGCGGGGGTTCTATATTTTTTTATTGCATACGTCAAACATCTGTCAGGTGCGGGGCATCCGCGTATTTTTTCACGTCCAATTAAAACTTGCTTATTATGATCAAAACAAACAATTCAGGAAAAGGGCTAACCCCTCTGAGACTTTGCATGCTTTTAGTTTTATTAATGGGTTTTTCCATCAGCTGCCGGAAGGCGAACATCGACAAAAATGACCTTCGTGATTTCCAGCAGGTCAATCTGGTTTCGAACAACGGTGCGGACGGACCTGTTCTCAATGATCCCACCCTGCAAAATGCCTGGGGCATTGCCTGGTCACCCACAGGTATTGCCTGGGTAAATTCTGAAGCTTCTCATCTGAGTCATTTGTATACAGGTGAAGGCGCCATTGTTCGCCCTGCTGTAAACATCCCATCTCCCATGGACACCATTGGCGGAGCTCCCACCGGAATCGTCTTTGCCGGAGGAGCGGGATTTAAGTTATCAAATAGTCAACCCGCTGCTTTTCTTTTTGTGGGTGATGACGGCGTTTTATCCGGATGGAACGGTGCGGCAGGAAATAATGCCATACGTATCCAGGACAATTCAGCCAGCGCCGGATATTTTGGATTGGCATTGGCCACCTGGAATGGATCACATCATTTGTATGCGGCTAATTTCAAGGCGGGAAAAATCGATGTCTGGGATACCACTTTTACCATGGTCAGCATGCCATTCAATGATCCCGGTCTGCCTGCCTCGTATTCACCGTTTAATATTCAGGCGATCGGTTCCTGGCTTTATGTGATGTATGCGAAAGTAGGGTCAGACGGTAATGAAATACATGAGAAAGGATTGGGAATCGTGGATATATTCAATCCGGACGGATCTTTTGTAAAAAGATTTGCAACAGGTGGCACCCTCAATTCACCCTGGGGTGCAACGATGACGCCGGCGAATTTCCTCTCAGACAATGATATGTCCATGGACGACGGAAGCAACCAGAAAAATATTTCGGGCATTGTCAATAGCTTTGACAATGATCAGGAACCGGGGATCCTGATAGGGAATTTTGGTGACGGGCGAATCAATGTATATACCCTGGACGGACATTTCCGGGGTCAATTGCAAAAACACAAACAGGTGATTACAATCGACGGACTATGGGCTTTGTCCTTTGCTCCGACGACTGCAACAACCATCGATCCGATGCGGCTTTATTTCTCTGCAGGTCCGATGGATGAAGTCAACGGCTTATTCGGCTACCTGATTAAAAAATAAAAACCCTTTGAAAGGGCCATCCCGTCAGAAGCGGGGTGGCTTTTTTTTATTTGCAGTCAAACCTGTTTTTCTTTTTGAGCAGACAAATACGCATCGATGCTTTCCCCGATCATCTGGTAAATCTCATTGGTCTTCCCCAGAAAATCCATCCAGACCAATTCCGACTTATGGATATGACCCATAAAAATCCCATCGAGATTTATGGTGTAATATCCCTTGTCCTTACTCAAAGGCCTGACCTCTGCCCTGAATATTTTTGTTTCAACATTTATATCCAGGAAGAAGGATGGTAAATATTTTTCAGGCTCCGGACTGACGGTTGGATACTTATGTATCGGTTTTCTGCTGGCTGGCATAATTGCTAATTTATTTAGCAAACATATGCCATATTCCGTACACATACAAACAAAAGCAATCCAAAAGAAAAATAATAAAAAGTATTCTGTCAAATTTTGTCATGGCACAGAGATAGAACCAGTTACAGAAATGAAGATGTGGAATTCACCTTCAAGGACAGGGTGATTTAACGGCAGGTGCACGGAACTGTAATAAAAATGACAAATTTCTATTTGGGGACCTGCTATTTTGCGTTTTTATATTCCGTAACTAATGATGGACGCTAAAATACTGAACGAAATTAAAGTCAGAAAAATACTGGATAGCGAGGACATTCCATATGATCTGCTTTTAGACGCAGATCCGTCCATGGAAGTTATTTCAACCTATCTGGGTTTATCAGAGATTTATATTGCCCTTCTGAAGAATAAAATAATCGGAACATTTGTTCTTTATCCGGTCGGTCATGAAATATTGGAAATAAAAAACATTGCAGTGGAAGAAGGGCTGCAGAGAAAAGGAATCGGAAAACTTCTTTTAAAGAATGCCACAGAAATAGCGCGGGCAAGGGGCATCAAAAAACTGGATATCGCAACATCAAACGCAAGCTTTGAGGCACTCTCGCTGTATCAGAAAGAAGGTTTCGACATGGATCTCATCAAAAAAAATTATATCACAGAAAATTATCCCAAACTGCTATTTGATAACGGGATTCAGTGCAGGCATATGATTGTACTGACAAAATATTTGTAGCTGGGGCAAATTGTTCCGGTTTCTGTAAGACATACGACAACTCAGCTTCTATGTTCACACTTTCTTTGTGTTTTAAGAATTATATACCTCACCACACACAGCAGTTTATATAAAAATCAGGGTGAACACCGGCGGCAAATTCAGCTGGCAATAAATCGGGCATATGAAAAACATCATCATTACGGGAGCCAATGGCAATCTCGGTACAGTTGTAACAAAAAAATTTCTGGACAGCGGTTATCGTGTGCTGGCAACAGTGATCCACGAAGATGCTGTCAAAGATCTTGCTTCACATCCCAATCTCCATGTGAACATCGTAAATCTCACCAATGAATCGGAAACGGCCTCCTTCGTGCAGAAATCGGTGTCAAAATATAAACAGATCGACGCTGCCCTGATGCTGGTGGGTGGGTTTGCAGCAGGAGATATTCATGAAACAGGTGCTGCAGAATTGACAAAACAATATTCATTAAATTTTGAAACTGCCTATTTTATTGCCCGGCCGCTGTTTCAGCATATGATCGAAAAAGGACACGGACGCCTGGTTTTTATCGGTGCCAGGCCGGCTCTCCATGCATCTGATGGAAAGAACCTGCTGGCTTATGCACTCGGAAAATCATTATTATTTAAACTGGCTGAATTTCTGAACGAGGAAGCACGTGGAAAAAATGTAACCGCTACGGTTGTTGTACCCAGCACACTGGACACAGCAGCCAACAGAAAATATATGCCGCTTACCAATCCACAGGATCTTGTCAGACCGGAACAGCTGGCAGAAGTACTGGATTTTATCGTTTCCGAAAAAAGCTCGGGCCTACGGGAGCCCGTCCTGAAAGTCTATAATAATGTGTAGGGCATTTTTGCTATGTGATGGAACTGATTCGCAATAAATATCTGTGGGGTTTTCTGTTTGTATACCTGGCCGGCTTCATAAAGATCTGGTATTTGTAAGGTTTTGTAAGCCCCCCGACAAATCATATGATGCATATTAGGTTAATTCATATTCAAATTGAATTTTATGAACAGTCATCCATTAATAAACAAAAAAGTGCTGATTACCGCAGGTCCTACACGTGAATTGATTGATCCGGTCAGATATATCAGTAATCATTCAACAGGTAAAATGGGATATGCGCTAGCGGAATCCTTATTAAATCAGGGTGCCCAGGTATTTCTTGTATCTGGTCCGGTACATATACAACTCAGGCATCCAAACCTGGAGACGATACATGTAACCAGTGCATCAGAAATGTACCTGGCCTGTTGTCAGTATTTTGAAGAAGTGGATATCGCTGTTTTTGCAGCTGCCGTGGCTGATTACCGTCCGCAACGGATAGCCTCTCAAAAGATCAAGAAGAGTGATGAGGTATTTTCGATCCGTCTCGTAAAAAATATTGATATCGCTTTTGAATTCGGTAAAATTAAAAAGGCCCATCAGCTGTCTGTCGGTTTCGCCCTGGAAACTGAAGAAGAATTTAAAAATGCAAAGGGCAAACTCGACAGGAAAAACTTTGATATGGTGATCCTGAATTCCATGAATGATGCAGAAGCCGGATTTGGATTCGACACAAACCGGATCAGTATTATTAAAAATGACCTTACACGTAAAACTTTTCCGCTAAAATCCA
>DASSGT010000745.1:0-2395 GCA_035693345.1 Puia sp.
TGCATTCGCTGGCATCTGTAAAAATGCTGGAAGTCCCTGAAACTTTAGCTGAGCTGAATGGATTTTTAAAGATCGCGGCAAATGGCATGGTGACCATCATGTCACCAAATCCGGAAGGTGGTCAGAATGTAAAAACGTCCATGCCGATGATCGTGGCGGAGGAACTGGATGTGGACTGGAAAAATGTTATAGTGGAACAGGCGCCACTAAACACCAGACTGTATTCGCGTCAGTTTATTGGCGGGAGCCAGGCGATCCACTCTTCCTGGAAAACATTAAGAACAGCGGGCGCCACCGGGCGGCAAATGCTGCGCGAAGCGGCAGCCAAATCATGGGGCGTACCGGTTGAAGAAATTACGACTGACGCAGGCATACTTCATCATACAAAAACCGGTAAGTCTGCCGGATATGGAGAACTCGCTTCAGCGGCCGCCGAAATGCCTGTTCCCAAAGATGTACAGTTTAAGAATAAAAAAGATTTTAAAATAATCGGCACTTCTCAAAAAAATGTCGAGGTGCCCAAAATTGTCAGCGGCAAACCGCTCTTCGGTATAGATATTCAGCGCGAGGGTATGCTCATCGCAATGATCATTCATCCGCCCGCGTTCGGTATGAAACTGAAATCAGTGGATGATGCCGTTGCGAAAGCAATGCCCGGGATCAAAGGAGTTTTCCCCATCAAAGTTTTTAACGACGATTACACCAGAGGATATTTTGATACATGCACATTTAATGAAGTGGTGGCTGTGGTTGGTAAAACAACATGGCAGGTGATGCAGGCAAAGAAAGCGGTCAAAGTGGAATGGGAACCATTTGAAGACTACACAATCAAGTGGGCAAGCAGATTTGGCGCTCCGGCCACTACCGTAATCATTCCCGCGGGCTTGGAAAGTACGGCAACCCATAAGGAAAAAATTGCCGAGAAAACATCCAGACCAGCCAGTGTTGTGCGCAGGGACGGAGACCCGGAAACGGCCTTTAAAAATGCTGCGCGAATTATTGAACGCACTTATAATGCACCATTCCTTGCGCACAACTGCATGGAGCCGTTGAATTTCTTCGCCCATGTAACTTCTGATAAGGCGGAACTGGCGGGTCCGTTGCAGAAGGCAGAACTCACGGAAGCAGCACTCGCGGCCCGACTGGGTATGCCGGTAGAGAAAATTGACATTCAGATCATACGTCTGGGTGGTGGATTCGGACGAAAGTCTTATGCTCATTTTTTAATTGAAGCAGCGCTTGTTTCCCAAAAAGTAAATGCGCCGGTAAAACTGATTTATACCCGCGAGGATGACATGACCTCCGGCATATACCGTCCGATGTATAGCGCGACATACCGGGCGGCTTTCGATGCAAACAATCAACTGATTGCATTTCATGTGAAGGCAGGAGGTATTCCTGAAAGTCCGCTCGATGCAAACCTTTTCCCTGCGGGTGCTGTGGATAATTATCTGGCGGAGAGCTGGACGATCCCTTCCAATATCACATTCGGATCTTTTCGCGCACCACGTTATAATTTCATCGCGGCCGCCGAGCAGTCTTTTATGGATGAACTGGCGGAAGCGACCGGTAAGGATCCCTTTGATTTCCGCCTGGAACTGTTGGAACGCGCCATGAAAAATCCGGTGGGCAAAGAAAATAATTATGATGCCGGTCGTTATGCAGGCGTATTGAAACTGGTACGTGAAAAATCCGGCTGGGGAAATAGCCAGCCAAATACATTCCGCGGTGTCTCTGCTTTCTTTTGCATGAACACCTATGCGGCGGAAGTCATTGATATAAAACTTGAAAATGGCAAACTGATCATACCCAGGGTTTGTTGCGCCGTAGATTGTGGTATCGTGGTGAATCCCGATGCCGCGACCAACCTCTCAGAAGGTGCTATTGTGGACGGCATCGGCAATGCATTGTTTGGATCCATGACATTTAAAGAGGGTGTTCCCGAAAAAAATAATTTCAGTACGTACCGGATGATCCGCAATAGTGAAGCACCGAAATCCATTGATGTACATTTTGTACAAAATGAAAATGATCCTACCGGCATGGGAGAACCTCCGTTGCCTCCTGTTTTCGGAGCGCTTGCAAATGCATTATACAAAGCGACCGGCAAACGTTTTTATGATCAGCCCTTTATTGCAGAACTGAACCGCATAAACCAGGGATAGCTATGATCACGTTAAACATCAATCAAAAAAATTACGAGGTAGATGCCGATCCCGATACACCTTTGTTGTGGGTGATCAGGGATATCATCGGTCTCCCCGGAACGAAATTCGGATGTGGCGTGGCCCAGTGCGGAGCCTGTACAGTTCATCTGAATGGTGAAGCCGTTCGGTCATGCGTCACAAGGATCAGAAGGGCAGAAGGGAAACAGGTGGTGACCATAGAAGGTCTT
>DASSGT010000746.1:0-3630 GCA_035693345.1 Puia sp.
TACTTTTTCATGAAGTAGTTCATGACAGGATCAAAGACGGACTTTATAAAGCCGGTCTTATTATCCTATAGCATGTATATAATTTTGAAAACTATTTTTCAGCCGATATTATCAGGGAAGACCAGTTCATGATAAGCCTTCCGTTTATTAGCCTGCTATTGCATTCTGCAAGCAAGTCGGCTTTTATTTGCTTACGTTTTTCTTCACCTGACTTACTTAATAAGTTTACCACCGGCTCAGACATTTCCGATCTGTTCAGCCAATAATTTTCCGCTGTTCTAAAGTCCACTGTGCCGGAAATCGTTTCCTCATGTATATTTTTAAAACCGGCGTCCCCAAATAATTGTTTCATTAAACCGGGGGCCGCACACCGAAACATACCTGGTGCATTGGCAGGCGGCCGTGGAATATCAAAATGTCTTAATAAAACTTTAGTCATCGTTGTAGACCAATCATTTTTTTCCGCGCCAGCCCAAACACTGACCGCCATTTTGCCGCCATTTTTACAAACACGGAATATTTCTTTTGCAGCCAGCAACAAATCAGGAAAAAACATAAATCCCATCCGGCAACTGACCTTATCAAAAAAATTGTCACTGAAAGGAAGGCTGGACACATCTGCCACTTGAAATTCCATATTTTTTATATTCCGTTCCTGTGCATCCGCCTTTGCAATAGCAAGCATTTCTTCAGACAGATCGGTTGCATATACCTTGCCTCCTGTTGCTATCGCTGCGATCGAAAATGCAGGCTCGCCTGTGCCCGATGCAATATCCAGCGTGATATCATTCGTTTTTATATCCAACGCTTTTATAATGGCATCGCCCGTTGGCCTTAAAAAGTCCATTGTAAACGCATCCCATTTCTTCCAGCTATAGGCCACTTTGTTCCAGGTTTCTTTTTGTTCGTCACGAATGGTTTGCAATTGTTCTTCCATATAATAAATTGATTAAGAAAAGAATGCAAAGATAGTAAGAAGTAACCCTATGGTAAGATATCCGGCTTTCGAAGATTATATAAACGGGAAGTAAAATCATCGGGGGTTCTCCTCTTTAAAAATAAATTTTGCGAAGCCGATCGGTTTCATATATATTTGCAGCCGAACGGTTTCATATTAAAATTTTAAAAAATAATAACTATGCCACTCATCAATCCTCACATTAACTTCAACGGAAATGCCGAAGAAGCATTTACTTTTTACAAATCAGTATTTGGCGGAGAGTTTTCAAAAGTGATGCGTTTCAAAGACATTGCAGGCCCCGAATTCCCGGTAGATAAAAAAGAAGAAAATAAAATTATGTATATCGCTTTGCCTATCGGTAAAACGAATAAGTTGATAGCCAATGATGTTCCGGAAAGCATGGGAAGAACAAACGAACATGAGAACAGAAGCAAAATTGTAATCAGTACGGAAAGTAAAGAAGAAGCAGATAAATTATTTAACGGACTTTCCGTGGGAGGAGAAATAGAAGGGCCCATTGGTGATAGTGGCTGGGGTTCATACTTTGGTTGTTTCAGAGACAAATATGGTATTGAGTGGATTGTGGAATATGGGAATTAATTTCCCTTATTCCGGTGATACCATTCCCTGGCCTTGACAATGCTGCCACAGGTGTTCATGCTGCACCAGCGGCGGGTTCCGTTTTTACTGGCGTCAAGAAACAACCAGCCGCAATTGGAACATTCTTTTATCTTCTCCAATTTGTCTGAAAGAAGCAATTCATAGGCTGAGTATATCACAGGAACCAGGATGATCATAGATTCGCCAGGCGTTAATTGCCAGCTCTGGCTGAAGCCTTTACCATGCGCTTTTAACCGGAGATGCGACAGGCATTTCGATAAGATTGTATTAAAAGAATCCAGGTCCCCTACCGGAATCTTCTTTCCTGCACTCAGTGAATAAAAAATGTTGTAAAGCAATTCCCGCAACCTGATTGCTTCCTTCAGTAGTTTTGAACTCTGCGCGGGCCTGCTTTCATAATGGCTGAGGATAGTTTCATAATCCGCGGAACTGATATCCCCTGCTTTTAAAGCCCATTGAAGTAAATGCACATGCGTAACCCAATAATCTCTCTCCGGTTCATTGATCCGGTCGTGAATCGTATTTACAAAATCCAGACACAGTACTCCCCCGTTGAGTAAAATATTCTTTACCAGATTGTCTTTTACCACCTATAATGCTTTTGACAGTAAATACTATCTTTACCTCCTAAATGAATTTAGCCCGTAAAAATAAAAGAATATGGGTGTTCCGCAAAATGCAAAATATTCTTCCGTTCTCTATTTGATGTTGGTGATCACCCTGCTGATCGTTACGGGTGTCACGATATACCTTTCCCATTCTGTAACCACGGAGAAAATATTACGCGCCGATAAAAATATCATCACACTTAACGGTCCGTGGAAATTTAGAGTTGGGGATGATATGCAATATGCCCTTGCAGACTATGATGATTCGGGATGGGAAAACACAGACTTTGCTGCCCCACCCGGAGCCCATGATGATGATGTGGGACTTTCAGGTTATATACCGGGTTGGACTGCCAAAGGGCATCCAGACTATTCAGGTTATGCCTGGTATCGCGTGAAAGTTTCACTGGATAGTATACCCGGATACCAGTTCGCCTTAGCGGCACCACCTGCTGTTGATGATGCCTACCAGTTATTTATTAACGGATCTCTTTCAGGCAGTGCGGGTAATTTCTCCGGTACAGTTCCCATCGTTCACAGCATTCAACCAGGGATGTTCCTCCTGTCTGAAAATGTAAAAAAAGAAAAGACGGTTACCATAGCTTTCAGGGTGTGGATGAACTCATACAGTCTGGGTGCTGATGCTGGCGGTATTCATATCGCTCCGGCTCTCGGAGAAAAAACCCATATCGAAAATAAATACAGGTTTCAATGGGCGCAAACCATCAAAGGCTATATCGTGGAAGTTGCTTTGCCGGTCATGTTTGTTCTGCTGGCGATAACGATCTTTTTACTAAACAGGAACATAAATCCAACACGATCCTGTAAATGGTTTATCACCGCCTTAGTGCTGACCGGACTTATGCGACTCAATCAGGCCGTTTATTATTGGTTTCAAATAGAAAATAATTATCAGTCCGATATTATCGGACCGGTCATCCTCAAATCCCTGGTGCTTGGCAGCTGGCTGATGGCCTGGCGGGAATGGTTTAATCTGCATAAACAAAAGTGGCTGCCTGCAATGATTGCCATTCTGACTTTGCTATACATGCTGGCACAATTACTCGGCCTTTCCTGGATTTCAAACCCTGCAATCCATACCCATTTTTTGACCCTGGCAGATTATATCCGATTGCTGATGCTGACAACGATGTTATTTACCCTCTACCAGGGAATCCGTAAACAGGGCACGAAAGATTTATTGGCTTTATTAGCCGGATTGCTGATGACAATCGCCCTGTTTCCAAAAGAAATATCTGCATTACATGTTATTCCGGGCATCTGGTTTCCCTATGGCGTAGGCGTATCCCGTGGTCAATTTTTTTATGCAGCTTTTGTTTTTGTGATGTATGGTGTATTGATTCAAAAAAACAGGAAAGAGATAAGAATAATATAAAACACCGCTGGTATAAAAAATAACCGCCTCTTTGGGTTACCTTT
>DASSGT010000747.1:0-4113 GCA_035693345.1 Puia sp.
CGAATTTTCCGGTATGGCCTTCAGCAATCTCTTGAAAGTGTCGAGCCCCCCCTGCGGATGCCCCAATTCCAACAACCGGAAAGAGATTGTTCGAACGCGTCTTTACCTTTTCTTTTAATTCAGGCACATTTTATATTAATACATTCATTCAACGTCCAAAATGGCGACAGAACCTGGTAAGGTACAACTTCTGAAACTAAGGCCGGATCAGGGCGTTCATTTAAATAACCTGCTTTGATAAATCAGGTAAATGAAACTTTTTATTTAATTGCCGACCGCTTTCACCGGAATAGTTAGTGTATCGAAAGCGAAGTATATTTCCTTCAGGAGTTCCCTGATCAGTTTTAATGAAAACGGTTTTTGTATAAAATGATCGATTCGGGCTATTTCAGCCCGAATTTTTATATCCGGTCTCGTATCGGCTGTAATCATAATGACCTTACTGTTTAAGAGAAAGGACGGATTCTGCTCAACAAAACCAAGTCCGGATCCGTCCGGAAGATTTTGATCTAATAAAATGACGGCAGGTTTCATTCTGGACCATTTCCTTTTGCCCTCTGCCAGTGAAAAAGCACACACAACCTTATAATTCTGATCCTTTAAAATCAACCTGATCAGTTCACACAAATCTTTTTCATCATCTATTATCAGGATTGACTTTGTTTTCATGATATCAGGTTTGAATGTTATAGTGCAATAAGTCAGCCCGGCAGTGATTGAAAAGCCTGTCAGCATTCAAAGTATACTTATTGGATCACACATTGCAGCAGAAGTCTGGATTGCGCTAACCCTGATAAAGGCAGAAACGGACCTGATGAAGCAAAATTATATTTGGGTTCCTGCACCAGTGGCAGAAAGGGTCGGGAAAAACATACCCGAAAATGGTGTTTTGTACACATCGCGTACCAGAAATTCAGGCGACATCGAACTTCCGGTAAATTTCGTTTGTCTCAAAATGTTCCGCTTTGTTTCAACAAGGATAAGCAGAATTTCTAGTTATATGTTATAGCCGGTTACTTTTATGGAATGGATTTGAACAGGAAACAAATTCAATATTTCGGCCGGACATTGTATAGTATCGCCATGGGGGGCATCGCCATCCAGCAGTGGTGTAACGGAGATTTTGTAAACCTGATCAGTGCGATGTGGCCGTCCCATTTTCCGGGTTATCAGATACTGGTTTATATTTTCAGTGCCGGTCTGCTGGCTGTGGCCATCATGACACTCATCCGGTGGCCAGTAAAAAAATTACTGATTGCGCTCGGTATCGTGCTCTTTTTTCTAATCCTTATCAGCCAGATACCTTTTCTTTATATGGTGCTGCCATACAAAAAAACACACCTGGGTGTGTGGGCGTACGTGTTAAAGGAATCGGCACTTGCAGGCGGTGCATTCGTGGCGGCGCGGACAGATGATCATTCGCCGGCGGAGAAACCGGGTACTCCGGATAAACTGAGTTTGGCAGGTGCTTTCTTTTTTGCGCTTACGATGTTTTGTTTTGGTCGTGCCCATTTCCTGTATGCAGATGCAACAGCCACACTGGTACCTGCCTGGATTCCCGGCGCTTTATTCTGGGTTTATTTCACCGGAACGTCGCTGATGGCGGCCGCTCTGTGTATAGTTTTCAGGGTGAAAGTATTTCCGGCATCTTTTATTTTGGGATGCATGATCTTTATATGGTTTTGGATCATCCATCTGCCAAACGCTTTGCATCATGTTTTAGAAAATCAGGGGAATGAAATCTCTGCCGCGTTATCAGCACTGGCATTCAGCGGCATCGCTTTCATGATTTCCGGACTTTATCCGTACCGTTTGCCGGAATCACGAGCTTTTATTGAAAGAAAAGAGGCCTATGGAACCCAATAAAAAAACAGTATTGCAAAAAAGAATCAGCAGCATTGATTTTACCCGGGGCATCGCGATGATCATCATGGCCCTGGATCATGTGCGGGATCTCCTGCACCGCTCGTCGATTTCAGCCAGCCCCACAGATCTGTCTACCACCACGCCCCTGCTCTTCTTTACCCGGTGGATCACTTATCTCTGTGCACCGATATTTGTTTTTCTCGCGGGCACATCGGTGTTTCTGTCAAAGCAAAGAAAAAACGACCTGCCGCAGAGCCGCCGCTTCATTTTAAAAAGAGGATTGTTTCTGATCCTGTTGGAATTCACTGTCGTGAATTTTGGATTGTTTATGGATGCCGGATTTCATTTCCTGCTCTTCGAAGTGATTGCCGCGATTGGTTTCGGTTTTGTTATTTTGTCGCTGCTGATGCCATTAAAACCTTCGGTGATCCTTTTCATCGGTCTGGCCATTCTGCTGTTGCATGATGCGGTGATTTTTATACCGATGAAAGAAGGCGGCCTGGCGATGACGGCATTGTCTCCTTTATTCAGTCCCTCCGCTTTCCCATTTTCGGGTCGCGTCTTTGTTATGGGATATCCGCCGATTCCCTGGCTTGGCATTTTATTACTGGGCTATGGATCGGGTCAGATTTTTTTGCAGTCCGCGGAGAAACGTGCATCGATCTTTCTTCGGCTGGCCATCCTGGGACTGCTGTCTTTTATACTGCTCCGATTCATCAACATCTATGGTGATCCGGTGCCCTGGACGAAAAATAAAAATGCACTGTTTACATTTCTTTCATTTATGAATGTCACGAAATATCCGCCTTCCCTCTTATTTAGCATGGTCACACTGGGATTCATGTTTCTGTTCCTATGGGTGGGTGAACGCATTCAAAAGCCCTGGACGCGCATCCCGCCTGTATACGGACAGGCGCCGCTGTTTTATTTTGTTATGCATTTTTACCTGATTCATATTATTTTGCTGGTGGTGCTTTTTCTCCAGGGATTTCAATGGTCGCAGTTTGAATTTGCGGGCGGCACGTTTGGCAGGCCGAAGGGACAGCCCAGCGGTCTGCCGCTCTGGGCAATATATCTGATATGGCCCGCTGTCGTTATTGTGTTATATAAACCCTGCCGGTGGTTTGCCCGGTATAAAAAAACCCATTCTTATTTTTTGCTGAAGTATATCTAGACGATCCATGATAACAGTCATTCTTTGGAAAGGAATTTCCTGGCAGTCGATGGAAAATTGCAGGATCCAAAGCACAGATGAGGCGCATGACATTCGTTCGGTAATTACCGGTGTTCAGGATGAAAGGATCTTTCGGATTGAATATGAAATCCGGACTGACAGGAAATGGCAAACCCTTTTTGTAAAGATTTCTACTGAAATAGATGGCGAAACTCTGTTGACGGTTTTAGAAAAGAAAAATGGTCACTGGTATTTGAATGGAAAATCCGCTCCGGAATTTGAGGCAGCAGCTTTTGTGGACATTTCACTGACCCCATTCACCAATACACTTCCCATCAAAGGAGTACGATGGACAAAAGAACCGCGTACGATCGATGTCATTTATTTCGACATGATGGCCGGAGAAGTTAAACTGGTTCAGCAGATATACAAAGCACTGGATGAAAGTCATTATTTTTTTTCAACTGCGGACGGCAGCTTTCAGGAAACAATCACTGTAGATAGTGACGGATTCGTTGATGATTATCCCGGCCTTTTCAAGATGATTGCGAAGCAGAAGATGCCTGACAAAAAATAATCAGAACTCGTCATCAAAATTTACCACTCCGTTCCGGAGCCTGGTGTAGTCCACCGTACCCGTTCCCTGGAAAACATAATCGATGCCGATTATTTTCGAATGCATGATCCCATGATCAACGGTATAAACGAGTTTATCATCGAGGTAAATCTGTGCCCTCCCTTTTGACGAATGAACACGGATATGAGCAAATCCGTTAAAATTAACACCGAAAGCAGACAGGTCTTTCTCCTTGCCTGACACTGTATAATCGGTGAAGAAAAAATTCAAGGCAGACTCACATCCTTTGGCGCAGAGTGGAATATGGATGGCCGACCCCTCGCATAAGAGATAAATATTCGTAAGCTGGCAGATGGAAGAACCTTCCCGGAAATCATTTCTGACCGACGTTTCAAATTCAAAATCGTCTGAATAAATGGGACCGAAATCTTTTACATTACAATAAGAAACCGACAGGAGGTCGGGATTCAGCTGAATATTTTTTTCCTTTATCTGG
>DASSGT010000748.1:0-4738 GCA_035693345.1 Puia sp.
GTCCAGCTGAAACCCTGGGATGAAAGATCCGCCTCTGAACAGAAAGTTCCGGAAATCATGCGGGTCATGCAAAAGCGCATAGCCGAGGCCGGTATCAAAGACGCGAATGTGGAAGTGATCCAGCCTTCACCCATTCCGGGCGTCGGGCAAACCGTTGGTTTCAGTTTTCAGATCGAACAACGCAATACAAATGATGATCTGCATGCATTTGAAAACGTCGTGAAACGTTTTGTGACAGAGGCAAATAAGAATCCGGCGATCAGTGGTGCCTTTAGTTTTTACAGCGCACACACACCGGGAACCAATCTGACAGTGGACCGGGAGAAATGTGAAAAATTAGGTGTTAATGTGAATGATGTGTTTAATACCATCCAGGCTTTTATGGGTAGTTTGTACATCAATGATTTTACCGTTTACAACCGGACGTTCCATGTGGTCGTTCAGGCTGACACGATGTACCGGAAGCTGGTTTCTGACGTGAATAAATATTATGTGCGAAATCAGGCCGGTCAGATGCTGCCGCTGGGAACACTGGTCAGTTATACGACAGCAGAAACGGCTCCACTGATTTCTCATTTCAATATATTCCGCTCAGCGGAAATAGATGGCAGTTCCGGAGTGGGGTATAGCAGTACGGAAACCATTGAGGCGTTGAAAGATGTGGCCGATAAAGTATTGCCGCAGGGATATGCATACGAATTTTCCGGATTGAGTTATGAAGAAATCAAAGCAGGTACCACCACGATTTATATTTTTATATTTTCAATCACATTTGTTTTTCTTTTCCTGGCGGCATTATATGAAAGCTGGTCAGTTCCTTTCTCTGTATTATTTGCCGTTCCGATCGGTGCATTTGGCGCCATCCTTACACTAAACTTTGTGCCCAGTTTGACAAATAATGTATACGCACAGATCGGATTGATCACGCTCATCGGACTGGCTGCCAAGAATGCCATATTGATCGTTGAATTTGCGAAAGTGCGTGTGGATCGCGGAGAAGAACTGATTCAGTCCACACTGGATGCGGTTCGTTTAAGATTGCGGCCAATTATCATGACATCCCTTGCCTTTATTCTGGGTGTGCTGCCGCTCGTACTGGCAACGGGTGCCGGTGCCATGGCACGCCGTACCATCGGATATACTGTATTGGGCGGCATGCTGTCTGCCTCCACACTGGCTATATTTATTGTGCCCGTACTTTTTGTTGTGATTACGCGGTTATCCTATGGGAAAAAACATCTGGAATGGCTAAGGGCCCACCATGATCAACTGGTGGAGAAAGAGAAAAAAGTGGAGGAACAGGATATCGACCCGGCATTGGAATATGATATTCAGAAATCACGTGAATTGAATAAACCGGCGCAGGCATGATTGCCAATACATTTATCAAGAGACCCGTCACAGCGATTGTCGTTTCGCTGGTGCTGATCATATCCGGTATTATCAGTATCGACAATCTCGCCATCGATCAGTATCCGCGGATCACGCCACCATCTGTTGGTATTAATGGTTCCTATACAGGAGCGGATGCGCAGACCGTCGAGCAAACTGTTGCCATCCCCATAGAAGAGCAGGTAAATGGGACGCCTGGTATGGAGTTTATGCAAAGCACCAATACCAATACAGGCGGTGTAAACATTCGCGTGACATTTGAGGTTGGGACAAATGTGCATATTGCCGCGCTGAATGTTCAGAATCGGGTGGGCATTGCTTCACCATTACTACCGGCGGTTGTGAGTAAACTGGGACTCACCGTCCGTGCCAGCAATACCACACAGCTGATGCTGGTGGCGATTTATTCTCCGAAAGGCACACATGATATTACGTTCCTCGATAATTATACGAATATATTTGTTGCGGATGCATTACTCCGCGTTCCCGGCGTGGGTGACGTGAGTGCGCGTGCTGATAATTTTAGTATGCGTGTGTGGATGAATCCCGATAGAATGGCATCCTACGGACTGATGCCCAGCGATGTGATCGCTGCGCTCAATGCACAAAATGTGCAGGTAGCCGCGGGTTCTGCAGGCGCGCCACCGCAGGATAATTCGCAAACCAACGAATACACCATACTGGTCAACAGCCGGCTGAATAAGGCCACTGAATTTAATAATGTTGTTATTAAAACCATTCCATCCTCCGGCCGGATGGTTTATCTGAAAGATGTTGCCCGCGTTGAACTGGGTAAATTTACTTTTTCTGCGAATTCTTTTGTAGACGGGAAACGGGCCTCTTTCCTGCAGGTCTTTCAGGCACCGGGAAGCAATGCGCTGGAGACGGCCAACAATGTATATGCTGTTCTTGAACAATTAAAAAAATCATTTCCTGCCGATGTGGATTATGCCGTTCCTTTTGAAGCGGTGACCATCATAAAAGTTTCGATGAGGGAAGTGGTGAAGACGCTGTTACAGGCCCTGGCCCTGGTTGGATTTGTGGTGTTTCTTTTTTTACAGAACTGGCGCTCCACGATTATACCTGTACTGGCGATTCCGGTATCCATTCTTGGAACATTCTGTTTTTTTATTCCACTCGGATTTACGATCAATACATTGACCATGTTCGGATTCGTTCTGGCCATCGGCATCGTGGTGGATGATGCGATCATCGTGGTGGAAGCTGTTCAGCATTATATTGACGAACAGCATATGTCCGCTAAAGAAGCAACTTATCGCGCGATGAAAGATATATCGGCACCGGTTGTTGCGATTGCACTGATCCTCGCTGCTGTTTTTGTGCCGGTGGGATTTATACCGGGTATTGTCGGAAGACTCTATCAGCAGTTTGCCATCACGATCGCGATCTCGGTCATTCTTTCTGCATTCGTCGCACTTTCACTCACTCCCGCGCTTTGTACATTATTGTTGAGGCCCACACGAATCACAAAAGATGCAAGGGGTATTAATAAATTATTCTTTCGCTATAATGTCTGGTTTGAACGGGTAACAGATAAATATGCGAACGGGGTCAGGAAAAGTATTAAGGGAACGAGATATATCGTCATACTATTAATTTGTATTTGTGCCGGTGCATGGTATTTATTTAAAACAAAGCCTTCAGGATTTATTCCACCCGAAGACGGTGGACGTTTGTTTGTTACTTATCAGTTGCCGGAAGCATCATCCACTACGCAATCAGTGGAGTTAATGACCAAACTGATGAAGGTAGTGGGAACGACGCCCGGCGTCACGCACTTTGCAGCCTTTTCCGGATTCAATATTTTAAATGGCGGTGCCAATTCAAATAACGGAACTATGTTCTGTACTTTGAAACCATGGGATGAACGAAAAGATCCAAGAGAAAAAATTCCGGGTATTCTTAACGTCATTAAGCAGCGGGTGATCGCAGCGGGAATCAAAAACGCCAATGTAGTTGTGATTCCGCCACCGCCCATTCCGGGCATCGGGCAGGCGGCTGGTTTCAGCATGCAGATCCAGCAGGGAAATACCAGTGATGATATACATGCATTCGAAAGCGTCGTCAAAAAATTTGTTGCCGAGGCGCATAAAAATCCGGCCATTTCTACTGCGTTCAGTTATTATGGGGCGCATACGCCCAGTTATAACCTGACTGTTGACAGGGAAATGTGTGAAAAACTGGGTATTAATATTTCAGATGTATTCAATACCATGCAGGCTTATATGGGCAGCCTGTTTGTAAATAATTTCACACTATACAACCGCACCTATCACGTAGTAGTTCAGGCAGACACGGCGTTCCGTGCACTGGTATCCAATATCAATAAATATTATGTACGGAATGCGGCGGGACAAATGGTACCGCTGAGCACATTGATTTCTTACCAGGAAATAGAAACAGCGCCGCTGATTACCCATTTCAATATATTCAGATCCGCGGAAGTGGACGGATCCACACCACAGGGATACAGCACAGGCGAGGGGATTGATGCTTTGAAACAAACGGCTGCCAAAGTATTGCCGCGTGGTTACACCTATGAATTTTCAGGATTGAGCTATGAAGAAATCAAGGCCGGTTCCAAGACGATTTATATTTTCATGTTTTCCATCAGTTTTGTTTTTCTCTTCCTGGCTGCTTTATATGAAAGCTGGTCCGTCCCATTCTCTGTGATGCTGGCTGTGCCCATCAGTGCATTCGGAGCGATCCTGGCGCTGACCTGTGTACCCCCATTGACAAATAATGTATATGCGCAGATTGGCTTAATTACGTTGATCGGACTTTCTGCAAAGAATGCGATCCTGATCGTTGAGTATGCCAAAGTACGTGTGGACAGAGGGGAGGAGCTGCTGCAGTCCACGCTCGAGGCAGTCCGGCTGAGATTGCGACCGATCATTATGACGTCGATGGCTTTTATACTGGGCGTTATGCCGCTGGTTTTAGCGACCGGTGCAGGGGCCGTAGCCCGTAATACCATTGGCTTTACGGTGCTTGGAGGCATGATCGCGTCTACCAGTATTGCGATATTTATCGTGCCGGTTTTATTTGTTCTGTTTACGCGTCTTTCCTATGGGAAAAAGCAGCTCGCCTATTTGCAGGCACACCATGAAGAACTGATGGAAAAGGAGAAAAAGGTTGAATCCCAAAATATAGACCCGGCACTGGAATACGATATCAGCCAGTCGAAATCAAACATGAATCCGGATCATCAATCCTGATGATTATCTCTTATTTTTGCGCTTCAACGGACTGTTAGCTCAGTTGGTTCAGAGCGCTGCTTTGACAGAGCAGAGGTCACTGGTTCGAACCCAGTACAGTCCACTTC
>DASSGT010000749.1:0-3461 GCA_035693345.1 Puia sp.
CAGTGGCTAAAAACCGGCTTCAGAAAGAGAAGAAACATCTGAAACAGATGTTCTACGATAAGATACAGGTGGTTTCTGAAATGCAGGAAACAGGTTCCTGCAAAGCAATGTTTTACCGACTCAGGTCAGCCGATGTGAGCCTTCGATTGTACGAAATTCTGAACGCAGATATTAATTAATAGAATTCTGAACGGAAGACGGATTTGTCCTAAAAAAATGCAATTCGTTTTGCGCTTTATGCATTAAGCTTAATACTGCTCCTGCTCGTTCGGGAAATCGTTTGTCTTTACATCTTTTATGTAGTTCTGCACGGCCTGGGTTATAGTCTCATGAAGATTCAGATATTGACGTAGAAACCGGGGTTTGAATTCCGTATTTATGCCTAGCAGATCATGCATAACCAATACCTGTCCGTCGCAATATTTTCCTGCTCCGATACCAATTACCGGAATATTGACAGTTTCGGCAACTTCTTTGGCAAGCAAGGCAGGAATTTTTTCCAGTACGATTCCAAAACAGCCTGCTTCTTCCAGCAATTTTGCATCTGCTTTTAATTTTTTGGCTTCCATTTCCTCTTTTGCCCTCACTGTATAAGTACCGAATTTGTAAATGGATTGTGGTGTAAGTCCCAGATGGCCCATCACCGGGACACCTGCTGCAAGGATCCTGTTAACGGATTCCAGTACTTCTTCACCACCTTCAAGTTTTACTCCATGTGCCCCCGTTTCTTTCATAATGCGGATGGCAGATATGAGTGCTTCTTTGGAATTGGATTGATAGGCGCCAAAAGGCAGATCAACAATAACAAGGGAACGGGTAACACCCCGAATTACCGAAGACGCATGATATATCATCTGGTCCAGCGTAATGGGAAGGGTAGTCTCATGTCCTGCCATTACATTCGAAGCAGAATCTCCCACGAGGATCACATCGATACCCGCCTGATCGAATAAACGCGCGAATGAAAAATCATAGGCGGTGATCATGGAAATCCGTTCTCCGCTCAATTTCATATTCTGCAGGATATGAGTGGTAATTTTTTTTGGAACCATTGCTTTGAGGTTGAACGATAAAGATAATGTCTTTTTACTCTGAACGCTGACTGGCTATACGCTTTTGGCCTAACGCTTTTGTACCAGCGCTAAAGACTATCGTCTAACGCGTAACCTTTTGAACACCCCTATACAAAGACTGCTGAATAAAAAATTTAATTATGCTGTGATGTCGGAGAGTAGTATAAATATGAATTTGCGGGGAGCATTCCGGTAAGTTTATGCGTTAGGCATTACGCATTAAGCTTTTGGCCTGTTTGAAGTTCTCTGTACAGTGCCTGTATAAGGCCGTCTGCCAGTCCGATTTTCGGAACAAAAATTTCTTCTGCATCAATCCATCGCATGACATTTACGTATATCTGAAGAGCCGGTACAATTACATCCGCCCGGTCTTCCTTGAGGCTGTAAAGTCGCATACGGTCTGCCACGGAAAAACTATTGAGTTCTTTGTAATAATCTTTCAACAGTTCGAGGGGTAAAGGTTTGCCGTCCTTTCTTTTTGAAAGCGAAAACACTTTATTGATGTTGCCCCCGGAACCAATGGCGGTAATATGCTTTGATATAGTCCTGATTTCTTTCTTAAGGAAGTCTTTCATCTGGTCCCAATGAGCTTCTGTGACCTGATTCTTGATTAGCCGGATAGTTCCTATATTGAAAGACTTTTTAAACAGGAGCCTGTTATCTGAAAAACAAGTGAGTTCTGTGCTTCCTCCTCCCACATCAATATATAAATAGGAATTTTCACTGTTCAGATTTTCCGCAATATGATTCTCATATATGAAAGCGGCTTCATCATCTCCGCTGATGATTTCAATTTGAATACCCGTTTCTTTCTTTACTTTTTCCAGAATATTTTCCCCATTGATGGCATCCCGCATGGCCGAGGTAGCGGCTGCCTTGAAATTTAAGACACTATAGGCATTCATCAGATATTTGAAAGAAAGGATCGTGTTCAGTAGCATGGTGGTTTTCATCTCCGAAATCTCCTTTTTCTCAAACACATCAAAACCCAGTCGCAATGGAATGCGTACCAGATTTAGTTTTTCAAAAATGGGTTTTTTTTCGGTTTCAGTTACTTCTGTAATCAGTAACCTGGCTGCATTACTACCAATATCAATGGCTGCCAAATTCATGGGATTGGATTTTTAGATTGGGACCGACTCCGTCGGCTTCACTGCGGGTAGGGATTCCGGAATAATAACTGGTTTATTTATTTTCTGATTCAGGTATTGATAGATTTCAATTTGAGAACGTACTTTCCGGGATTGATCTTTTTTATACAGATTCTGCAGATGATTATCGAGCCACCTGGCTTTCACATTGTCAGAAAGTTGTATGTCCAGAATTTCTTTTAACTCGTTACGGATCTTTGGATCCAGTACCGGACAGGTCGCTTCCACGCGGTGATCTAAATTCCTGACCATCCAGTCAGCCGAAGATATATAAACTTTTTCTTTGCCCTGATTATGAAATATAAATACCCGTGCGTGTTCAAGATATTCGTCCAGTATGCTGATGGCAGTAACCTTTTTTTTAAATTTCTTATTTTCCGGCAGCATGCAAAATATGCCCCGCACGATTAATTTGATTTCCACTCCCGCCCGGGCAGCTTCATAAATTTTATAAATCAATTCTTCGTCTGAAAGTGAATTTATCTTCAGCGTCATAGACGCAGGTTTTTTATTTTTCGCAGATTTTATTTCTGCATTTATCATATGGTACAGTTCCTTTCTTAAATAGATGGGGCAGGGAATAAGCGTTCTGCAACCTTTTAATGGCGCGTGACCTTCTTTCCATCTCTCCATATAATTGAACATACGATTCACATCCGCCATGATGTTGCGGTTAGATGTGAGCAAACAGTGATCACTATAAAGCGTGGCGGTTTTTTCATTCAGATTTCCTGTGCTGACGAAACCATAATGGATTGCGCGTGTGCCTTTCATTTTCTTTATCAGGCAAAGTTTGGCATGAACCTTCATGTTTGGAATGACGTCAATTACTTTTACGCCTTCTTCCTCTAATATAACCTTCCATTCCAGATTCGCCTCTTCGTCAAAGCGCGCCCTGTATTCCATCATAGCGGTTACCTGCTTGCCATTCCTGACTGCGTTGATCAGGGCATTGATTACTTTTGAATTGGAGGCCAGCCGATAGCATGTCACTTTAATGGCGGTTACCTCCGGGTCAATCGCTGCTTCCCGTAACATGTCGATTACAGTATTGAAGGAATGATAGGGAAAATGTAACATCACATCCTGCTCCATCACAATATCTGTGATACGAGTAGAGCGTCCGACGAGTGGATGCGGGAATGGTTTTTTACGCTGACCCTTCCTGGTAAATACATCCGGGAAGTCCATAAAATGCCTGAAATTGTGAATTCTCCCGCCCGGAATAATGGTTCCC
>DASSGT010000750.1:0-13631 GCA_035693345.1 Puia sp.
CTGACCGGTTTGAATTACGGTTCACCGGATTTTCCACAACCCATCAAGAACGGTCAGATACAAATTGCATTTCAAAATCCCGACGGACTGGCTGATCATACCCTGATTCAGGTCCCCGCAGCACATGTTGAGATAGGGACAGACCCGATCGATTTCAACCTCAGTATTAAGACACCGGTTTCCAATATGGTTTTTGACGGAAGACTGAAAGGAAGTTTCAGCCTGGCCAATGCAAAGCAATTCACCACTTTCCCGGCCGGTACGAGTATCACCGGTTCGTTAGCGGGCGATATTTCATTCTCCGGAACCAAACAGGCCATTGATAAAAAAGATTATGATAAAATCAAAAGCTCGGGCACACTCGACCTCAAAAATATCAACTATACCAGTAAAGACTATCCCGAAGGATTTGTACTCAGCGATGCGGCATTTAGTTTTAATCCTAAAAATATTACCCTCAATGATGCGCATGCAGAATATCTGAAGAGTCATTTTACTGCGAAGGGTTCGCTGGACAATGCTATCGGATATGCACTAAAGGATGAACCGCTCTCCGGAAATCTGGACCTGTATGCGGACCAGATTGATCTGAATAAATTTATGGCAACCGTACCATCGGTTAAGGATACTCCGGCGACCAAATCAGTGTCACCCCCGTTCGAAGTACCAAAAAACCTGAGCATACTGATTCACGCCAAAGTGGACAAGCTCCATTATGATAAAGTAGATTATACAAATCTGAGTGGTGCCATGGCAATCAATGATGAAACCATCGGACTGAAAGATGTACAGATGAGTGCATTGGATGGAATATTAAAAGCAAGCGGATATTATTCTACAAAGAAGGATAAGAAGAATCCCGAAATATCTTTTAACTATGATGTACAGGGCCTGGATATTCAAAAAACATTTTACGCATTTAATTCAGTTCAGAAGATTATGCCCATGGGCCAATATATAGACGGGAAAATGAATGCACAGCTTTCCATGACCGGCAAGATGGGGACAGATATGATGCTCGACACAAAAACGCTGACAGGAAAGGGTAATCTTTTTCTGGTAGATGGAGTATTTAAAAAGTTTGTTCCCGTGGAAAAACTGGCGCAAACCCTTCATATTGATCAGCTGAATGGAACATCCCTGAAAGATGTCAAATTTAATTTTGAATTTGCGAATGGAAAAGTATTGGTTAAGCCGTTTCATTATAAATACAACAATATAGATATGGAAATTGGCGGCATGCATGGCTTCGATCAATCGATCGATTATGTGATCGCGATGAAAGTACCGAGGGCCATGATGGGTGCGGATGCCAATAACCTCGTCGATAATCTTTCGCAGCAGGCAGTAGCGAAGGGTATTCCCGTTAAAGTTTCAGATAATATCAATTTGAAAATTAATATGGCGGGTACCCTGACGAATCCTCAGATCAAAACAGGTTTAGGATCAGCCGGGACGGATCTGACAGCCGAGGTGAAACAACAGGCCGCCGTATTTGCCAAACAGGCAACAGACAGCGTGAAAACGGTTGTAAACGCCATATCGAATGAAGCAAAAGATTCCGCTGTGGCCATAAAAAACCAGGCAGTAAAAGATATTCAGACTGACCTGGGAAAAGCGATCGCCGGCCAGAAAGATAGTACTGGAAATTCAACTAAAGTGCTTGAGACGACACAGAAAAATGCGGAGCAGACTCTGAAAAATACTTTCGGGAGTCTTTTTAATAAAAAGAAAGAAGTGAAGGACAGTACGAAGACGAAGTAAGGCAGGAGGGAAGGAGGGCTGAGGGTAGGAGGGGCAGAAAGAATTTTATTTCCTTCCATCCTCCTGCCTCCTGCCTTCCTCCCTTCCCGCCCTCCTGCTTGTTAAAGAATATTAACGATTCGTTAATTAGGCCCTTCTGAATTCCGCAACCCTGATTCTGTTGTATTGCATAGATATCTTCATGCTTGGAACAGGGTGCATGGTCAAAAATTTTTTATTACTGATTTTCCTTTCTTCCCCGGCTTTTTTATCGGCTCAATTAGTAACGGACACAACCATTAATCCGGGTATAAAACAAATTGATCTGATTGATATCGCGCAGAGAATTTTTAATAAAAGTTCTGTGGACAGGGAAGACGTCGTTGTCGACCAGAAAGGACGGGTTCATTTCAGCGCGTTTCCTGCCGTTGGATATACATTACAAACCGGATTTGCAGGCGTCATCAGCGCCAATGCCGCGTTTTTTACCAGCGGACATAATCATGAAACGGAAAATATTTCAACCGTTATCACCAGTATCGCTTATACCAGTAAAAGCCAGATTATTTTTCCTATCGCGTCCAGCATATGGACAAAAAATAATGAATATAATATTCTCAGCGACTGGCGATATCTGAAATATCCCTCGGAAACATTTGGACTGGGTGGTCACACACAACAGGATAGTTTTTATAATGTTGATTATTCTTACATCAAACTCCACCAGGCGATTCTCAAAAAAATATCGACTGATCTGTATGCCGGGCTTGGATACGATTTCGACTATTTCTGGAATATTTCAGAAATCAATCCTCCCTCAGATCATGAAACCGACTTTCAGCAATACGGCTTAACCAATACTGAAAAAGCTTCCGGTCTTTCTTTCATTCTGAAATATGATTCCAGAAGAAATCCGATCAATCCCCAAAAAGGTATTTACGCCAATATACTATTTCAACCGAAGTTTACTTTTATGGGCAGTGATGCGAATTGGCAATCATTGTTGCTTGAATTCAGAGGCTATTTTAAATTTCCGGAAAACTCCCGAAATATAATGGCTTTCTGGAGTTATAACTGGTTTACACCGGGAGGAAACCCTCCATATTTATTATTGCCCAGTACCGGTTGGGACGAATTCAGCAATACGGGAAGAGGATATATTCAGGGAAGATTCAGAAGTCTGAATATGATAGATCAGGAGGCCGAGTATCGTTTCACCATTTCCCGGAGCGGATTATTTGGCGGCGTTGTTTTTGCAAATGCTGAGACTTTTTCAGACGTGCTGACAGGCAGATATGAAGTCATATCTCCCGGTGCCGGTCTCGGTATCCGTATCATGCTGAATAAGTTTTCAAGAACAAATATCGCCCTGGATTATGCCTGGGGCACCCAGGGATCCAGCGGGTTCTTTGTAAATCTGGGCGAGGTTTTTTAGGCTGGAAGGAGGGAGGCAGGAGGATTTTTTCCGGCTTCCATCCCGCCTTCCTGCATCCTGCTACCTTAACAAATGTTGCATTTGCTGAAACGCGGAAATAAACATTTTATATTTATTATCAGAATGCGGCCAGGCAATAGTATGGGTTCTGACTACGTCCTCAAGAATCGTCGTGGCTCTGGCGCAATCCGTACTGTCATAAAAATATCCCTTCCATGTTTCCGGCAAGTCAGCATAGGCCTTTATTGTAAATCCATTACCAAATATCTTGATAGGTGATGGTGTACTCCTGACGTCGACCGTTGTTAATTCATTATCGAGTGCCCAGTTAAAATAGCTGACCCAAAACTGGCAATGATTTCTCAACCGGCTTTTTAACTGTTCGTCCGTTTCTTTTGCAGCTGCTGTTTTTCTCCACAAATTTTTTGATCCCGAGAATGGGTCCTTTGCAATTTCCGGTATGGGTTGTCCGTCAAAATTAGCATCGTCAGATCTGGCAGTCTGAACCAGCATCTCCTTTGACTTCAGCGATTTCACGAGAAGGATATTGATTTCGCCATTATCTGCATGCAAAAACAATTGCTGATCCTTAAAGTCCCAATGGCCGGTTTGAAATTTACCCAGATCTGCATTGAAGGACTTGTCGCTCCTTAATTCAAGAAAATTTGCTGGTGTCAGTGTACTTTTATCCGGATCCGGATCGCTACTATAAGTGTAGAACCAAAGCTGGCTGATGCTGTGTTTGGTTTCGCATCCACTGAAAGCGGTTGTTATGATAATCAGAAAATAGGTAAAATATTTTTTCATAATGTCTCTTGCAATAAAGGCCTTAAGCCTTATGCCTTCTGCCTTAAGCTTATTACATATTCAACCAGTAATTCAGTTTTAATACAACAGCCCTGGTACGAACCGAAAACGGATTGGTATAATAATTATCTGTATATACCAGGAAGAAATCAGAAGCCGGTTTATACCGCCACTGCAGGCGCGTATTAATGTTCATATTTTTTATTTGTTCATTATACTGGACAAATGCAGTAAAATATATTGTATTGGTAAATGTAATGTCGATACGCGGGCCGACCAATAAGAATCTGGTATTTCCCCAGGGCTGTGGAAGGTCGAGCAGGTTATACGACGTCGTGAGGGTGATACTTACGAAAGGCTGAATTCTGAATCCCACATCAGTCTGAATGGATAACTTATTTCCCTGGGCATAATAACCTCCATACCTAACCGAAAAATCATAAGTAAAGATGCTCTGTGGTTTGGAAAAAAAATCTACGCCTCCCGTATACCATTTATGAACGGATCCAATGGGAAGATATCCGATTCCCGTGTTGGTCGGGTCGAAAGGCGCCTGCAGCTGTACATAATCCTGTACAGCAAGCAAGGTCAGTGTCGCCTTGTTACGGAAAGTGATAAGCCAGTCAACAATATTCTCGTTATCGGTTGTTTTAAATTTATCATTATAATAAAAATTAGAAAACCATTGCGGTCCGTGACTTAAAATCGAACCCTGCGACGGGAAAATATAATAGGATGCCTGCGGATAAAAACGAATATATCCAGTACGCGGTACATATCCGGCCTCCGCTTTATAATTGCTTCCGATGTATTGATAGGCACCGTTGATCAGCCATTTCTTACTTGAATATTGCAGGTTTCCCGCTGCCACCCAGTCTTTGCCGACGGATCCGGGGGTAAACGACTTCATGATCAGCTGCTTGCCTGTCCAGAAATTGTTCACAGAAGCCAGGTTATATTCCAACCCGAATGTTCTGTTGTACGTCGTGTAATGCGGATGAACTGAATCTTTCATCGGATCATAATCGATGGATTGTTTGTTGACCCATAAAAATCCAATGTTGGATCGCGCGAAAACTTTCCGCTGCAACGCCAGAACCGCGTAGTTCTGCTGCGGTAAACCGATGGAATCCACGACACCCGTTTGCATGTCCATAGCGCCGATCCGCCAGTTTTTATCCAGCTTGCCACTTAACCTCGCACCGAATTCTATCGGAACACCCAGACCAATTCTTCTGGAAAAAAAAGGCCTTATATCGGCATATCCGAAATTATTGAACTGATCCCCGTTTTCCAGAAAGAACTGTCTTTTTTCAGGGTAGAACAATTCATAACGGCTTAAGTCAACAACCTGTTTGTCTACTTCTATTTGAGAGAAATCCGGATTGACGGTCAGGTCCAGGTTCAATGACGAGGTGATGGATATTTTTGCATCTCCTCCAACCATGGTTTTATATTGCGTGGGCAGGGTATGATCATATGTTTTGATCGCCCTGGTGAGAACATAGGGAATGAGAGATACGTTGGTACCGGGCGCCGGGGGTACTGAATCCCAGAGCAGCACACCTGTGTAAGCGAGAGATGCAGAAGGAAACTGTCGCGGAACGGGTGCCCAACTGGATTTCTCCGTGGTCTTCAAATCATTCCGGCTCAGGTTGATCCCCCAGGTGGATAACGCTTTTTTATAACGTAGGGTTTTAAAAGGAATCGCAACCTCCATGATATACCTATCCGGGTATTCCTTCACTTTCGAATACCAGATATTATCCCAGCTCAGATCCACTTTCCCGCCTTCATACATGGTACCGTCCCACTGAGCTCCGGCAGCATTGGTGCCGAAGGTAAAGCCGTTGGTTTCATCCCCATAAGTGTCCAGGAAGAAAATGAAATTATCGTTTTTGGTAAAACTGAAATCCCGCCTCAGGGATTCCACCATATAGGGACCCTTCATTCCATCATGGCAAACGGCGGATAAATAAAAAAATTTATTATCATAGGCCATGCGTACTTCCGTTTTGACGTTGGCCAGGGAGGTGTCCATCGGAAGGATCATGAAGAAATCCCTGGCTATCTCCGCCTTTTGCCAGGAAGTTTCGTCCAATACTCCATCAATCGTGATCGGATCCACGGTATGATGGATGTGAATCAGGAAATTCGCATTCTTTTTTTGGGAAAAAACGGGCAGGCTGAGCATCCACAATATCACGACGGGCAGGCCGGTTTTCATCAAAGCAGGAATCTTTTGTATAGGTTGAAAAAATACGACTTATTGGGGAAATTGGCCGTTTTGGCTTGCATTTAACTATAATTCAAAGTATTTTTAACTGCTTCCCTCCAATATATGGCGCAATACTTGCGTTAGGGGTCTGATCCTGTATTTTTCCAATTTCCACTGAATTTCTGATTTAAATCCATGTTCTTTGAAAGATTCGATCCGTCGAAAATCTTTTAAGAATGAAATCTTTATTTTTTTCCCTGTTTTTGATTCCGGGGTTTTTACAGGCTCAGCGATGGCATGTAAATCTAACCGGAGGTGTGGCCAACTATTCCGGAGATTTGCAGTCTAAGGCATTTACATTCGATCAATCCTATTTTTCTTTTGGAGCGGGTGCTCAGTACGACATTACCCGGAATTTTTCTGTCCTGAGTAATATCATGATTTTGAAAGTGGGTGCATCGGATCAATATAATAAACCGGATCTGGTATTTCGTAATCTGAGTTTTCAGAATAACATAACCGAATGGAACCTGCTTGCTGAGTACACATTCCTGGACATGACACAAAAGAAATTTTCTCCTTTTCTGTTTGCAGGGATCGCTGTTTTTCATAACAACCCCTATGCGTATGATACACTGGGTCAGAAAACCTATTTACGGCCATTGAGTACGGAAGGTGAAGGTTTACCGCAATACCCGGATCAAAAACCTTACAGTCAAACCCAGTTTTCCATTCCGTTTGGCGGAGGTATAAAATTCAGGGTCAGTGAGAGTGTCGTACTTGCCTGGGAATTGGGATTCAGAAAAACATTTACCGATTATATTGATGATGTGAGTACGTTCTATGTTGACAAAACTGTTTTACAAAATGCGAGGGGTCCTATAGCGATTGAAATGGCATATCGGGCGAATGAACTAAAAGGTGGCGACCAGACTTATCCCGTTTCCGGTACCAAACGGGGCAGTTCTCAATACGACGACATCTATTATTATACCGGGATACGAATCAGTATCGCGCTGATCAATTACAAGATGGCCGGAAGGGGCAGGACGGATTGTCCGACCAATGTACAATGAGATTTGTTAGCTAATTTTGCCGTCTAACTCAAAAGATGGCTTTTAATAATTTAAGTGAGTTCCTGAACGCATTGGAGTCCGCGGGTGAACTGGTTAGAATAAAAACCTTTGTCGATCCAAGGCTGGAAATTGCCGAGATTACCGACCGGATCAGCAAAACAGCTTCCAGAAATAAGGCACTTCTGTTTGAAAATACCGGTTATGATTTCCCGGTACTGATGAATGCCTATGGCAGTGAAAAAAGGATGTGCATCGCGCTGGGAGTAGACAGACTGGATGATATCAGTAAAGAAATCGAGTCCCTTTTTAAAATGCTGGCAGGCCCTAAGGAATCCATCCTGGATAAGCTGCGTGTTCTTCCTAAATTAACACAATTCGCCGCCTGGATGCCAAAAGTCGTCAGGAGAAAAGGTGAATGCCAGGCAGTGGTTCTTGAATCTCCCGATCTGAACAAACTTCCCATCATTACCTGCTGGCCAAAAGACGGAGGACCTTTCATTACACTACCTGTCATTCATACGAAGGATCCGGAAACCGGAATCCGCAATGTCGGAATGTACCGGATGCAGCTGATAGGTGAGAAGGTGACGGGCATGCACTGGCATAAACATAAAGTGAGCGCCCGTCATTTTGAAGCCTATAAGAAATTAAAAAAGCGCATGCCCGTGGCCGTTGCAATGGGCGGAGATCCCGTATATGCCTATGCAGCCACTGCACCGTTACCGGACAATGTGGATGAATATATGCTGGCTGGCTTTTTACGAAAGAAAAAAGTGGAGCTGGTTCGATGTCTTACGCAACCCGAACTGGAAGTACCTGCTGATGCAGATATCGTGATTGAAGGATATGTGGATCCGGAAGAAGCACCCATTTGGGAAGGTCCGTTTGGTGATCATACCGGATATTATTCATTGCCGGACTGGTATCCGTCGTTTCGTGTTACCGCCATCACACACAAAAAAAATGCAATCTATCCAGCAACGATTGTGGGTATTCCTCCGCAGGAAGATGCCTGGCTGGGAAAAGCGACGGAGAGAATTTTTCTAGCGCCTATGAAGATGATGATGATCCCTGAAATCGTGGATATGGAAATGCCGGTGGAAGGTGTTTTTCATAACCTGGTGATCGCACAGATACACAAAACATTTGCGGGTCACGGACAAAAAGTAATGAGTGCCATGTGGGGCGCCGGTCAGATGATGTTCAATAAAATTCTCGTGCTGGTTGATGAAGGAGTTTCGATTACAGATTATCTGTCGCTCGCGAAATATGTTTTCAAAAATCTGAACCCCGCCACCGATATTGCCTTTGCACAGGGACCGATGGATGTGCTGGATCATAGTTGCAGCAAACTTGGCTTTGGCGGAAAAATGTGTATCGACGGGACAAGGAAATTTGAAGAAGAAATGGATGAGCGATATGCGGCTCCGGATAAAATACATCTTCCTGAAAATGGATGGTCCGATGGATTTCCGGAAATAAAGAACGTGAACGGGATGTTGCTGGAAAAGGGAATTCCATGTATTATTATCTCTGTTTTAAAAACACGCAAAGGTCAGGTGCGTGATCTGCACCGCGGAGTTGCACAGAAAATATTGATCGATTCAGGAGTGAAGCTGATTCTATATGTTGATGAAAATATTGATCCGGCGAATTTGCAGGTAGCCCTCTGGCGATTTTGCAATAACCTCGATCCGAAAAGAGATTCATTATTATTTGAAACACGCGTCGGAGATAAGATAATTGCGTGCATGGGCCTGGATGGCACGACAAAAACAGAAGCCCTGGATGATTTTCATCGTGACTGGCCTAATATCATCGTGGCCGATGAAAAAACAATTGATGCGGTTGATAAAAAATGGAATCAACTTGGTCTTGGCGATTTCATTCCTTCACCATCACTTTCTTTCCGTGATCAATTGTATGGGGAAGAAGCCGTTGCGGCTGTTTAAAAATTATTTGGCTTTTAAAGACGATCCTCTGCTTCCATTCGTTTATATGCTTTCATATAATCGGAGAGTGCACAATGGTAAATGGATTTCTGGCCCTGGCGGGGATAGAATGAACGCTTATCCGGATCATTTATAATGTCACTGGCAAACTTTGCGGCTTCCGCAAAAATTTTCCTGAATCCGATTTGCTCTTTGGTATAGACTACTTTGCTACGGTCGGGGTATTTTGTCATAAAGGTTCTCCCGTTTATGATTTTATAGACTGCCAGAGTTCCCACCCTTCCTTTAATTCCTTTCACGGCATAGTTGTCTTTGATTTCGGCCATAATTTCCGTTTTCCGGGAAAACGGCCTTTTCTCCAAAATATTATCTGGTCTTACGTAATCTTACGCGATTTTACGTCTTCTTTCGTCTATACAAAGGTTGTATTTCTTCTGTATGAATTTTATAGTAGATCCGTAGATACTTTAGATGGCAGTTGCCCGTGTATTCACCACTAATAAGCTAAATCTGAGTTGCATTCTTTAGCTAAAAAGCGGCTCTCCATCGCCGGTAAAAGATTGACAGACAAAGAATAATTAAGGAAAACCGCAATTATATTTTGCTATAATTCGCCAAACCCTAATTTTGCGCCCGGAGAGATGGCAGAGTGGTCTATTGCGGCGGTCTTGAAAACCGTTGAAGGTCAAACTTCCGGGGGTTCGAATCCCTCTCTCTCCGCCCTCGCCCACCGTAGCTTTAGCGCAGGTGGGCTTTTACATTGTAGGATCAGGCAGGAATTCCTTTGATCCTATTTAATACGCCCCGGTTTTTAACGATATTCTTATAGTCCCACTGAATATCGCGGGCTTTGCCCAGCCAGCGTTTTAAATCTTTTTTGTTCACCTGGTCAGCTGAAGTATATCGCTTTTCCGCAGCTTTGAAACTTCCTTCAATCTGCAGTTCTTTTTCCGCAAAACTCTGGCCGCTCCAGAATAAAAGACGTATACAGTCTTTCAATTTGCTGTATCCAGCTACCGGATTATCATCGAGAAACCAAACAGGATGCCGGTGCCAGATTTTATTTTCCGCATCAGGCAAATGAAAACTGATTTGTTCAGCCAGCAAATCGGCAATGGCTTTGTCGTCCTTCGACAAAGCACTATTATATTCTAGGATTTCCTTCTTCATAAAAATTAATTTATGTTGAAATAAAGTTACATAGAATTTTTGCCGCTTTATTTTAATGCTCAAAACATCCTTATAAACCTGTTCAACTCTTCTTCACGCTCACGCAACCAAAAAAGGGTCATCACTACTTTTTGTGGAAGGTTTTTTAATTCGATTAATTTAATATTCATATTTACTCCCCGGACGGAAGACATGGGTTCGATAGAGATACCCAGACCGGCTTCCACCAATCTTAATACGCCGGTGGAATGAGGAGATTCGTGTGCCACTTTTGGTTTAAATCCAAATCCCTGGCAAATCTGTAATATCGTTTCAACATAACCCAGGCCGGTCGAAACCTGTGGTAAAATAAATGTCTCCCTTTTTAAAACAGATAAGTCGCTGAGCTTCTTTTTCGACAAAGCGTGTCCCTGGGGTAATATCAAAACAAAATTTTCCCTGTATAGTATTTTAGAGCCGACTTCCGGTGGTAACATGATATTGGGTGCAACACCCATATCCGTTTTCCTCGTCAGCAACATTTCCATTTGCTGAAAGTTGGAAGTCTCCTGCGCGATGGTTTTCAATCCGGGCCATTTCTCTTTTACTCTTACCAAAAAAGTCGGGACGACCGTATTCATCGCAGAACTTGAATGTGTAATTCTTACTTCACCGGCTTCCCCATTATGCAACTGCGCGGTCCGGGTGATTGTTTTATTAAAATCCAGCAAAATCCTTTGCGCTTCTTTTTGAAAAAACAGACCCGCCTCCGTCAACGTAACGGCGCCTGTACTTCTGTTAAACAGCACGGCACCCATTTCATTTTCCAGTTGTTGTATCTGTCTGCTCAGCGCCGGCTGAACAATGTTTATTTGTTCCGCCGCCTTTCTGAAATTGAGTGTATCACATAATACCAGGAAGTTTTTTATTTGTTGCAGACTCATCTTAATCAAAATATGTTATCAATTGATCAAAATTAAGTATTTTATTTTATCAACAAATCTGCCGTGCTTTGTATAAGCAGCACCTTGGTACAATGAAATTTCGGAATATGAGTACAAGTAAACCAGGCGGACCCGCATTAATTCTTATTGACATTCAAAAAGGATTTGCAAATAATGAATATTGGGGCGGACAGAGAAATAACCCGGATGCAGAATTCAGAGCGAGCGAGCTGCTAAAAGTATGGAGGGACAGCGGTCTCCCTGTCTTTCATGTGCAACATTGCTCTGCGATTCCAACTTCTCCACTTCATGAAACCCATATAGGAAATCAATTTAACGATCTGGTAACTCCCATAGACGGAGAGCCGATCATAAAAAAGAATGTAAACAGCGCATTCATAGGAACTGATTTACAAGTTCAGCTTTATCATGCTAACATCACAACTTTGGTAATCGCCGGACTGACGACTGATCATTGCATTTCAACAACCACACGAATGGCAGGAAATCTGGGATATGAAACTTTTCTTGTTGCTGCCGCAACGGCCACTTTTGATAGAAAGGGCATCAACGGGCAAATTTTTCCTGCTGAACTCATTCATCAGACGGCGCTGGCCAGTCTGGATAAGGAGTTCGCAACCGTTATCACAACAGATGTAACGAAACAAACCACCATATTTAATCCGGCTAAAAAAATAAGAATGATCACACGCGCAAAACGAAACGCTTTCCTGATCAACATAAGCAAATGATTTTTTCTCTCTCATGTGCAACCGCATCATGCAATTTTACTAATACACTTAATCTACCGGGCGATGAAAAATGCTATTAAATTTTATTTGTTGTTCCTTTTGCTTCAGTTTGCTTTCACCGAGATGGCTAAATCCCAACTGACAACTACTCCAAGAGGTGGTAATAAAAAAGCATCCGTCAGCGAAGAAATCGGCATTACGGATGTCATCATTCATTACAGCCGCCCGGGTGTTAAAAAGAGAGAAGACCATATCTGGGGCGAACTGATCCCCGTGGGTTACACAGAACTCGGGTATGGAATAAAAAAACCCGCACCCTGGCGGGCCGGTGCAAATGAGAATACCACCATTGAGTTTTCAACGGATGTCCGGATTGAAGATCATGAGCTGCCTGCCGGCAGGTATGGATTTTTTATAGCTTATGATCCGGCGGAGTGTACCCTTATCTTTTCAAAAAATTCAACGTCGTGGGGAAATTTCTTTTATAATCCGGAGGAAGATGCATTGCGCGTAAAAGTAAAACCGGTAAAAACAGATAAAAGCGTGGAATGGTTAAAATATGAATTTGCAGATCAAACCGCCACCAGCGCCATCATTCAGTTACAATGGGAAAAAATGTTGATTCCTTTCCGGATAGATGTGGATCTGAAAAAAACGCAGCTCGAATCGTTCAGAAGGGAATTGCGCGGTGATAAAGCCCTTCCGGGAAGCTGGCAGGCATGGAACCAGGCAGCAGCTTACTGTGCCGCCAATAATATCAACCTCGAAGAAGGTTTGATGTGGGCTGACAGTTCTCTGAGTCCCATATTCGGCGGCGCCGAAAACTTTACTGCATGGCAAACCAAGGCGGCTATACTGGATAGTTTGGGACGTAAAGCTGAAGCGGCAGAAGTAATGAAGAAGGCCATGCCATTGATGGATATGATCCAGGGATACACATATGGTTATAGTCTGGTCGGCACCGATCCAAAAGAAGCTTTCGTGATCTTTAAAATGGTCTACGATAAATATCCAAACACGCTGTTTAGTAATATAGGCATGGCGAGCGGCTATTCAGCATTTGGTGATTATAAGAAAGCCCTTCCATTTGCACAAAAGGCACTTTTGCAAGCGAAAGGCGGCAATAAGGCAGAAATTGAAAAAAATATCCGGGACCTTCAAAATGGGAGAGATATGAATTATTAGCCACTCCCTCCAAATTAGTAAATATTATCTCTTTATATCAGCACTATTTTTTAACAGATGCTTCATGCGACTGAAGGTTTCCGGTTTAATTCCAAGATAAGATGCAAGATATTTTTGAGGTACCCGTTGGATGAGGTGCCCGTTATTCTGAACAAACTCCACAAATCGTTTTTCCGTTGTAGCCCTTGCCCGATGATAATCAAAATCCGTTTTTTTGAGGTATGCTTCTCTGGAAAATAATCTGCCAAGCGTTTCAATTTTGGCATTCTGAACAAAAAGGTTTTCCAAATTCTCCAGCGTGAGTGAAAAAACAGTCAACGGCTCCATGGCCTCTATTGAAAAATGAGAGGGATTATTTGAGAAAAATGAA
>DASSGT010000751.1:0-7417 GCA_035693345.1 Puia sp.
TGAAAATTCTTTTTCTTCAGAAATATAAAAACCGTACCCGTCAGGTTGAGAAGAAACAAAAGGAAGAGATGATGGCAGTGATTCCGGGAAAAATGCAAAGTCGTTTAAAAAGAGTGGTGGATATTCTAATCAGCTTTTCGATCATTATTTTGTTCTTACCGGTTTTCCTGATCATCGCCCTGGCTATACGGATAGAATCAAGGGGAAATATTTTTTATATTTCCAAAAGGGCCGGAATGGGCTATCGCATTTTTAATTTCTATAAATTCAGGACAATGACCCCGGATGCTGATTTGAGAAGGACGCAATATGTTCACCTCAATCTGTATCCCTATTCTGAAATGGCCCGTTTTTTTAAGGTTGAAAATGATCCGCGTATCACAAGGGTTGGGCGTTTTCTTCGAAATACGAGCCTGGATGAATTACCACAACTTTTTAATGTCTTGCGTGGTGATATGTCCCTTGTTGGTAACCGTCCCCTTCCATTATATGAAGCAGAAAATCTGACGACCAATGAACTGGCAAAAAGGTTTATGGCGCCAGCCGGTATGACCGGTTTATGGCAGGTAAAAAAAAGAGGCAGATCTGGTATGTCAGCAGATGAGCGGCTTGACCTGGACCTGAATTATGCTGATAAATCAAACCTGTTGATGGATATGTGGATAATGGCACATACGCCACAGGCGCTGATGCAAAAAGCAAATACATAAATTGTTTATCTTAGAAAAAATGATGCCTCTTGATGATTGCTGTGAAGTTGTATATCTGTTTTAAATCAAGAGATGCGATAAAGAAATGTATAACCCCTAGCCTCCGACCACTCCGTGCCCTTTTTTTTCTTTTTCTCCTCCTGACGGCCCGTGGGGCCGTTTCACAAACTACCCGGGTGGACAGCCTGATCCGATGGGTGGATGAGCATCCACACAATGATTCTGCCCGTATACATGCCATGCATACGATCAGCTACCTGTTGAGTGAATCGGATATCGCCAAATCTTTTACTTACTATAGCATGGTTTCCAGATTGAGTGATTCCCTCAACTTCACCTATGGTAAAGCGCTGGGGAATATCAATCTCGGAATATTGCTTTCTTCAGCCGGAAACCTGCAGTCCAGCACAGAGGCAAATATCAAAGCCTTTGAACAGGCGAAAGAATGTAACGAACCACGCATTGAATCGGTTGCATTGAATAATATCGGCGATAATTTCGCATCCCTGAAAGATTATGATAAATGCCGCCAGTATACCCTTCAGGCCGTGGATATTAATATGCAACTGAAAGCATGGCATGGGGTGGCCGTAAATTACGAGCTGTTACATCGCTGCGACCTGGAAGAGGGTTTATATGAAGATGCAAAAACAAACCTCGATAAAGGAATGCCCTACGCCATCCTGGATGACGACAATTATATTTTATCGCAATACTATCTGGGATACGGTAAACTCCATGCCATTCATAATCGTAGTGATTCGGCCAATTACTATTTTAACAAAGCCATTGTCTGCGCCCGGCAAAAGCCTGATTTGAGAAATGAATTTCAGGTTTATGTTGCGGAGGCAAAATATCTGAAACATATCCCTGAACATGAAAAAATCTCTTTGCTCTCCAGAGCGATGAAACTGGCGGAACAAACGCAATATCAGGAGGGGATTGCCAATGATGCAGAGCTATTATCTGCCGCCTATGATCGCCTGAACAACAGGGATTCCTCTTTATATTACTACAGAAAATACCGCTCGGCGTCCGATTCATTATTCTCTGAAAATAATCAGCGAAAAATGATGGTCAACGAAACAGAATGGAAGATCAAAAACAAGGAACTGGAGAATTCGAGCCTTAAACAGCTGACAGCCGCCCAGAAAAGACAAATTGCCTTTTCCAATATCCTGTTATTTCTGATCGGCCTTGGATTTCTTTTGAGTGTCTTTGTTGCATTTCTCTTATACAAATCCTTTCAGGCCAAAAAATTAAAGGATGTATCGCAGTACAAACAAAAGATAGCCGAGACGGAAATGCAGGCATTGCAGGCCCAGATGAATCCGCATTTCTTTTTTAACAGCCTGAACAGTATTGAGAATTTTATTATGCAGAATGAAAAGAAACTCGCGTCTGACTATCTGAATAAATTCGCCCGGTTTATACGCAGCATTTTGGACAGCAGTAACAATGATCTGATCGACGTGAATAAAGATATCCAGTCACTCCAGTTATATATCGATCTGGAGCAGCTTCGTTTCAATAATAAATTTACATTTCATTGTAAAGTAGATTCAAGGCTGCAGGGCGGTGAATATAATGTGCCCGCTCTATTGGTACAACCATTCCTGGAAAATGCCATTAATCATGGAATCGGACCGAGCGACAGAACCGATTTGAAAATTTGTCTGAAAGTCAGCCTGAATAATAATATGATTCACTATATTATAGAAGATAATGGAATTGGTCGTGACCAGTCACGGATTTATAATGAGATGAACAAACCGTTTCATAAAAGTGTAGGCATGAAACTTACTCAGGACAGGATAAATATTTTTAATCAGTCACCTGCCTCTTCAGAAAGTGTAAAAATTATCGATTTATATGACGAAGAGCATAATCCAATCGGAACCCGCATCGAATTTTCCCTTAAAGCTCTCACATATGCAAGTTCTCAAGGCCATCCTGGTAGATGATGAATTAAATAGTCTGCAAAACCTGCAGTTCAAAATACAGGAATACTGCCCCTCCATCAGGGTACTGGCACTAAGCCAGAATCCGGAGGAAGCCATCCGGCTTATCCAGCAAAATAAACCGGACGTTATTTTTCTGGATATAGAAATGCCCAGGATGAGCGGGTTCAAAATGCTGGAGCAGATTCCCGAAATTGATTTTGAAGTGATTTTTATAACCGCCTATAATCATTATGCCATCAACGCTATTCGTATCAGCGCTTTTGACTACCTGGTAAAACCAGTTGCTATTGAAGACCTGCAGCAAACTGTTGAAAGGCTGGGAACCTATACGGTTAAAAAAACAAGAGAAAGGGCCGAACACCTGAGACAAAACCTGGCTAATCCAAAGAGCCAGGAAGATCATATCGCCATACCTACCAACGATGGTCTCGAATTCATACAGATAAAACAAATCATTCGCATAGAATCCAGCTCCAATTATTCTAAAATCATTTTATTGAATAATCAGCAAATGCTGGTAACCCGGCAGCTCAAAGATTTCGAAGAACTGTTGCAGGACTACCGGTTTTACAGGGTTCATCATTCACACCTGGTTAATTTAAATTTTATTGCCAAATATGTGCGTGGCGATGGTGGACAGGTCATCATGCGCAATGGGGATATCATTGATGTTTCAAGGAGAAAAAAGGAAGTTTTTTTAAAGCTGATCGGAAGCTGACATACGGCAGGTAATTATAACTCCTGCTTGTTCAGGTACAATAGCAGTTGTTTCAACTCGTTTTCAGCATAAAGCTGTTTATTTCCTGACATCTGCAGATACTCATTTACAAGATCACTGTCAGGGTTTAACTTAAACAGACGTTCAATTGCGGCACGTTTCAACAGATGAATCTTCCGGTATTCCCTGTTGGGAAAGAAAATATAATATTCCGGCTCATTCATATATACATCACCGGTTTTGTCATTGGTGGAAGAAAATCCGGAACCGCCATAATGCGCTTTTACCAATTTCGTACGGGTTACTTTATACAGGGAATATTTAGCATTGTCGCTAATCAAAACTTCGAACAGATCCTTGTCGTTAATAAAATTTATATGTTTGAACACATAAGCTGAATCATGCCAGTAAAACAGAATCGCCTTGAATTCCCTGTGGTCGATCTCGAATATTTTTTTGAAATCTGAAGTGATCAGAAGCCGGTGGTCTATTTTATCGAAGTTGAACAGATAGGCATCACTACTGATGATGGTATTATCCGACACCATGATTCTTGCCTTCACCCAACTGCTGTCGAAATAAAAATTCTTGCCATTCAGAGATATATCATTTGCGTATGGGTATGGCGTACTGATCTGTGAAAATTCGGGACTGAGTTTTCCCTGTGCATATAAAATGTACGAAATTGAAATACTAAGGAGCGTACAGGTAATATATCTTTTCATTACCGAAGAAACCTCATAGCGGACAATACAATTTACGAATAAAGAATCAAAAAATAATCGATTCCCCCTGAAAGATTATACGTGACCGGGGTAACCCGGTTGCGTCAACACCCGGTTTATTCACAGGGATTTCCTAATGCCTGGCCGGCCTCACCGGCTATCACCGCCCAACTGCATTCAACTGCCGCCGTATTACATTTTTCTCCTCCCAAACAGAAAACCAGTGGTATTTAAAGACAAGTTTCCGGAAGGAATCTCTAACCCACCCGAAACGACGCCTTGAACATCAGGAATCTGTGTTATCTTAGGCAGCGCCTGCCAAAACTGGCCCGTGATGATTAATGCTTTGATCATAGATGACGAAAAACATTGCAGCGACAATCTGCAGTGGCAGCTAAACAAATATTGCCCCGAAGTGGAAGTGCAGGCTGTATGCAAAAACGCTGTTGAAGCCCTCGAACAGATTCGTTTGCTTCAGCCCAGGCTTGTTTTCATGGATGTGGAAATGCCGGATAAATCGGGGTTCGATCTGCTCGAATCTTTAAAAGATATTCATTTTCATATCATCTTTACAACAGCTTTTAATCAATATGCATTACGCGCCATTAAATTCGGCGCCCTGGATTATTTGCTGAAGCCCATAGACAAAGATGAATTAAGGAGCGCCGTTGATAAATTCATAAAACATGAACAGCAAATATCATTAAATCAACTGACTGCCCTGCTCTCACATACACGGAAGAACAATGATTTCACATTTCAAAAAATTGCCTTCCCCACCGTGCATAGTTATGAACTGGTTCACCTGAATGATATTCTGGCCTGTGAAAGCAGTAGTAATTATACCAATGTCCGCCTCACCAACGGAAAAACAATTCTTGTGTCCAAGACACTAAAGGAAATAGAAGAATTGCTCAATATGAATCCTTTTTTCCGTGTACACCAATCCTGGCTCGTAAATCTTCAATATGCCATTCGTTATGTGAAGGGCGATGGAGGATACCTTGTTTTGAATAATGAGTTGACCGTTCCGGTGTCCCGCAATAAAAGGGAGGATCTGCTAAAATTTATAACCCATCTTTCTGTCTGACCCGGTTGGCTACGATATGGTATCAAACCGGCTGGTTCCTTTTATTCAGCCTTTGGTTGCAAATTTGTTCCGGGCAGGATTCCGTAACAAAAGCATATAAGAATCATTCGCCTGAAATAACCGATTCGACGCTGAATAGTCTTTTTTGGAAAGCATATTCAGAAGCGCGTTTTGATGAAGCCATGGAATATGGAGAAAATTATAGCGCGATGGCCAGTAAGGACAATGATGAGAATAAAACATTTATTGCCCTGACCAATATGTTTGCGCTCTACCGCCAGACCGGAAACTACGAAAAGAGTTTTGACTATGCCCGGCAATTGTATGATATCGCTTTAAATCGAAACAACAGGCAATGGATTGCCAGTTCTCTCTGGGGACTGGGAGAATTATATAAATGGATTGAAGACTATCCGGCGGCATATAATTATTATAAAAGTGCCCGTGAAATAAGTAACAACGGACAGAATGGTCTGCATATTTATCCCGATTCTGAAATCCGTTTTAAAATGCAATACGCAGAAATATGCGGACTGACAAACCATTTTGACTCAGCTTTATTCTATTATCATTTATACAAACCCTCTGCCGGTGATTATCAACGTTACTATCTCGTCAGTATGGGGGAATATTATTCATTGTTGGGCAATTTTCAACTCGCGCTTGGAAATTTCCGGCAGGGCCTGATCGAACACCTGTCATATAACGATGTGAATGAAGTAATGCGCACCCTGCTCGATATGGGAAAAACATATCTGATTTTGGATGACTACAAAAATGCGATTCTGTTTGGAAGAGAGGGACTTGATATGGCCCTGAAAGCCGGGGTGAATCAATATGCAAGGGATGGATACAAAATCCTGTCGGATGCTTATAATCGTCAGGGTCTTGCGGATAGTTCCAATTATTATTTCAGGAAGTACTCGATTGTAAAAGACGCTGTTTTAAACAATCAGGAAAAGGGAAGATTTGCTGCCTATCACTATGAACAGCGGTTATCGCTGATGAACAAAGAAAAAGAGATTCAGGCCGTACAGCTTCAAAAACAAACATTGCTGAAAAATATATTGGTAGGCAGCATTGTAGTTCTCATATTATTCGCCTTCCTCTTTACACGGAATATTATTTTGCAACGGCGGTCAGAACACCGCAGGAGAGAATTGGCTGAAAATGAATTGCGCATACAAAAACTGGAATCCGAAAAATCAAGAGCCGAATTATTGAATCAACAGAACGAATTGGAAATGCGGGCGCTCCGTGCACAAATGAATCCACATTTTATTTTTAATTGTCTCAATTCCATTAACCGTTTTATTATAGGGAATGATGCGGAGCACGCGGCGGATTATCTTACCAAATTTGCAAAGCTCATCCGGATCGTCCTGGAAAAATCTGGTCATTCCTTTATTCCCCTGTCTGAAGAATTGGAAGGGTTAAAATTATATATGGATCTGGAAGCTCTGCGGTTCAGAAATCCATTTATATACGAAATCAATTCCGACCGTCTCGACATAGAGTCTGTCAGTGTGCCCTCCCTGCTGATTCAGCCATTTGTGGAAAATGCAATCTGGCACGGACTGAGCCCGGTGCAGGATCGAACTGGAAAAATTACCATCAGCCTGCGCCTGGATAACGAGACCCTGCTTTGTGAAATAGTTGACAATGGTGTGGGCATGTCAGGGTCAGCAGGACTTAAAAATAAAAACGAACAATACAAAAAATCTCTGGGCATTGAACTCACGAAGAATCGTTTACGTTTAGCAAATCCCATGCATGCTGAAGATCCGGAAATACAATTCGACGAACTGAAAGATGCAGAAGGGAATAATGCCGGCACGGCTGTGAAAATGAAGATCCCGGTGAAAATAAATGATTGATCGCTTTTTTATTTTCTGCTGAGATTTCCCGAGCCCATGGGCAACCCGACTTTTCTAACGAGTGCAGCATATCTTTTATCATCATAAAGGGGTCGCCAGCGGGGATCAAGCTTTATCCATACCAGCCAGTTTGCACGGTCCGCATATGCCTGATCAAGACATTTAAAAGCATTTTCCTTATCATTTAACGCTGTATACACCAGGGCAAGGCCATAAGGCGTAACGTATTTTGAACCGGATAGTCTGATCATGGAATCCAATATAGTCACCGCTTCCTTCTTCTGGCCCAAAATGCCATATATATAACCAATGGCTGCCAATGCTACCGGCCAG
>DASSGT010000752.1:0-16938 GCA_035693345.1 Puia sp.
TGTAGCCAGCCCGTTGGAAGTGGTGCCACAACGAACCTCACAAATGGCTATTTTGCGACCAATTATTGATAAATCAGATCACTTATTATTGGCAATGAGGCTGGAATTCTTTAGCTTTGCCGTCCCTTTAAAAGGAATTCTGCTTCCGGGCGGGATCCAATAAAAGAGAATTCACTGAATATCAGGGACTAAGAGTAAAAAAATTATACAATGAAACGGACATTCCAGCCACATACACGTCGTCGTAAAACAGTTCATGGATTTCGTAAGCGTATGCAAACTGCCAACGGACGCAAGGTGTTGGCCAGCCGTCGTGCTAAGGGACGTGCGAAATTGTCTGTTTCGGATGAGTTCGGAGGCAAATAGTTTTCAAGCTTAAAGCGAAAGCTTAAAGCGACTGCCAACTGTCAACTGCCAACTGCCAACTGAATATAAGGACATTTAAAATAATCAAATTCTAGCCCCCTAATCGGGGCTTTTATTTTTAACGCATCTTTTGAGCTCAGGAAAACCATATTCTTTGGGGAAATCTGAACGGTTGAAAAGCCGGAAACAAATTGATCAGATTTTCAAAACCGGGAAAAAATTTACACTATTCCCATTCCGTCTCCTATATTATGCCGGGCAGGGAAATGGAAGCATAAAAGCCGGATTTACAGTCAGCTCAAAAAACTTTCCCAGGGCAGTTGACAGGAACCGGATCAAACGGTTGAGCCGGGAAGCATATCGACTTCAGAAAAAAGAACTGCAATCTGTGGTTTTAAAAAACGATTACAGTCTTCATCTGTTCTTTATTTATACCGGAAAAGACATGACTGGTTACGAAGAAATATCAGAAGCATTAAAGAAACTTTTGGATAAACTGGTGAAGTTTTTAAATGAAAAAGATCCTGCAAATACTTAGTTACCCGTTCATATTCCTGATCAGGATTTATCAGCTGGTTATTTCACCATGGCTCGGTCCGAAATGCAGGTTTACGCCCACTTGTTCGGCATATGCAATTGAAGCCTTTCAAAAATATGGTTTGTTCCGTGGCGGATGGATGGCTATTCGCCGCATTGCCAGTTGTCATCCCTGGGGTCGTCATGGGCATGATCCCGTGAAGTAAGTGTGGAAGACTGGAAGACTGGAAGTCTGGAAGTACTAAATCACTTAATTCATTCCTGCCAACTGCCAACTGTCAACTGCCAACTGTTTTATCTGCCGAAGCTTTAGCGAAGGCGGGCCAACCTGTCAACGCTATTTCTTGGTCGGATGAATCGTATAAACAGAATCATCGTCATCTTCAGCCTTCCCGTTTCCCTTCTCATCGCCTTTTTCATATTTGTACTTAGTCATCTCCGTTAGTTTGGCAATGATCTCTTTTTCTTCGGAAAGACTATAAAATTTATAAATTTCGGGAACGGACGATGCATCAAATGCGGATGGCACGGGCTGATAGGGGCCAAATATTTTGGCATTGGTTAAATTGGAGATTTTTACAACCTGTCCCGGTGGTATGAAATAGTTTTTTGCAGACGCAGAAATATTCTCGCCCTTTATAAGCTTATTCAGGCTGTCAAGTTGCAATTGCAGTTCCTGGTGCGTAATACGCGTATGTCTGGATTCCCCGACATGCTGCATACTGCCGACAACGGTGTCATTCTTAAGGTTGGCAAGAAATAATCCATCTTCTTTTACTTCCAGCGTATACTTTCCTTTGGGCCCTGTGATATTCAGAACGACCGGATCTCCGGTGTTAAAATCCAATTCCTGTTCAACCTGTGTAGTTCCATCCTCAACCGAAATATTTTTTTTCGACTCGTCAACCTGGATTTTACTGTCGGCGTAAAGCAATACTTTCTTTTGATGTGACGAACAGGCACCCAGGAACAAGAGGGCAACGAGCAGCAGACCGGATAATTTTTTCATATGCATTTTTTTAACATGAAGATCCCGTTTGCCCATCCACCCGGTGGTAAAATGAAAGCGAAACGGGATCTGAAGTGATATCAGGACCTTCAGTTTTAACTAAAGTGATGCTTCGTATCTTTTATTTACTTCTTTCCAATTTATAACATTCCAGAAAGCTCCCAGATATTCAGGGCGACGATTCTGATATTTCAAATAATACGCATGTTCCCAAACATCCACGCCGAGAATAGGAGTGCCTTTCACCTCAGCTATATCCATTAAAGGGTTATCCTGGTTGGGGGTTGAAGAAATTAATAATTTTCCATCCTGCTCTACCAGCCAGGCCCATCCGCTTCCGAAGCGGCCCGTGGCGGCTAAGGTGAATTTTTCTTTGAATGCATCAAATGATCCGAAATCCGCATCAATAGATTCTGCCAGTTTCCCGGTAGGTTTGCCACCGGCATTGGGAGCCATAATTTCCCAGAAAAAACTGTGATTCCAGTGTCCTCCACCATTGTTACGAATAGCAGGTGGCAGGGTGCCGGCAATACTAACCAGTTGTTCCAGCGATTTATTTTCATTAGGTGTACCAGTAACTGCCTTATTCAGATTGTCAACATATGCCTGATGGTGCTTATCGTGATGTATCTGCATCGTCATTGCGTCGATATGAGGCTCCAGAGCAGCCGGCGCATACGGAAGTGCAGGTAAAGTAAATGCCATGGTTTTATTTTTTTTTAGTTGAAAAGAATACTTTTCTGATGAAGGTTAACAAAATTACTGATCAAAGGTTGATATGTCAAAACAAATGCCAGGGGAAAATTTTATCTCCTTGCTTTAAAAAAATCCTTCATCAGGTTTGCACATTCTTCACCGAGTATGCTGTCTATAACAATTGTTTTCGGATGAAAGGGCCGGGGAGCCACACCGACTTTTTCCAGCGATGGACAGGGTTCAACATATTTCCGGTAGCCGTTTTTTATGTCTGAGGCTCCATAAACTACTTTCATAATTTTACTCCAGTATAGCGCACCGGCGCACATCAGGCAGGGCTCAATCGTAATATAGATCGTTGCTTCCGGTAAATATTTTGATCCAAGAAAATTAAATGCAGAGGTAAGGGCAATGATTTCAGCATGCGCAGTTGGGTCATTTAACCTCTCTACCTGGTTATGGCCCCTGGAAATAATCTTATCTTTCATGGTGATGATGGCACCGACAGGTACTTCACCTTCATCAAAAGCCTTTTTGGCTTCCTTCAGCGCCTGTAACATGAAATATTCGTCGGTCATATTGATTGACAGTTAACAGTTGACGGTTGACGGTTGACAGTTGAGTGTTTAGTTTAAGTGTAGCTCGGTTAAGGATATATTAACCTCCAAACTTCCAGTCTTCCAGTCTTCCACACTTATTTTATTTGCTATACATGCTGATCAGCTTTAGTAAAACGCCATTCGTCCATCCAAATCCGTCGGGATCGCCTTTGTCTATGCTTCCGGATTCCTTTGTAATATCTGTAACATTATATTTCTCCATTAGTTTGCCGGTACTTTTATAAATATCAGTATTTAATTTTATCCATCTTTTTGCGGCCAGTGAAGCCAGGTTTTTTTGTCCGCACCGGTCCAATCCCCATATCATCATCCATTCCAAAGGAGCATAGCCATTGGGAGCATCCCAGTCTTCCCCGATATTATATTCCGTGGTAACGAAGCCACCTTCCCTGAGAAGTCTGGATTCTATTACGGCAGCAGCTTTTTTACCAAGCAAACTCATATAGTCCGGCTTTTCATTAATAAAACAAAAGGGATATATACCGGCAGGACTTATATTATTTAGTTGCATTTGTGTTTTGAACTGGTAATCAGTAAAGAACGACACATTTTTATTCCAGAAATATTTATCAATCAACTCGCTTCTCTGCTGAGCTTTTTCCCGGAAGAATTTAGCGCCGGCATCATCTCCGTTGATCTGTTTTGCTTTGGCAATGGTCCACTCCAGATGATACATTAAAGTGTTCAGGTCTACCGGTAATATATCGGTCGTTTGAATATCCGCGATCTTTTTATAATCGGCAAACCATCGACTGCTGAAATCCATCCCGCTTTCGGCCCCAGCCCGGAGATGTTTATATATGTCTGTTTTATTCCTGCCGGATTTTTCCGCAGTAGTAACATCCTCCCGCCAGCGTTCTTGCCGGGGAGCTATATTATCATCCCAATAGCGGTTCAGCAAATCCCCGTTTTTCATTCGCACAATTCGCCGGTAAGTATCGCCGGCCCTGAGTTTATCGGCTCCCTCCATGAAATATGCATATTCCATTTCCATGGCCGGAAGAAAGCGCTGGTAAATACTATCACCCTGAATACCGGCCAACAGTTCAACCATGCAGGAAAAGAAAGGTGGTTCTGATCTGCTCAGGTAATAAGACCTGTTTCCATTGGGTATGTGGCCATAGGTTTTAATCAGATAGTCGAAATTACCCAGCATATCCCGAATTGTTTTTAGATCGCCGCTTTCCCTGAGACCGAGCATAATAAAATATGAATCCCAATAGTATATTTCACGGAATCTTCCGGCCTGTACAATATAACTATATGGAAGAGGCAACAGTGAACTGCCTTCTACTTTTTTATCCGGATTTCTTTTCAAGACCAACCACATTTTATTTATATGTGTGACGACGTCATCCGCAGAATCCCATGTATAACTCCTTTCGCCACCCGGAGGTAATTCGAAATTTTCTTCTACAAATTTTTTCAGATTAAAAGCCGGTCCTTTTTGCATTCCGTAATCATACATGATGTCAACAGGTTTTCGTTTCGGAATGCAGTCAACAAAAGTTTTTTCATCAGGAAAAACTTTCTTCATTTGTACATCTATAAAAAGATCACCATAAATTTTGTCCGGTGTTGCGGGCTGCAGGAACTGGGCCTTTGTATATGAAGTCAAAAGCAAAAACAGAAAGAGGTAAAGGGACTTCATCGGGGGAACTTAATAATTATTAAAGGTACGTTTTAGGCGTAAAGCTCAAAGCCCAAAGCCTAAAGCCTAAAGTGCAAATCCAACAAATCTTTGATTCAATTATTTCAATCCACACAAGGGACAATGAATATTATTTTTGAACAATCTGATAAAATGGCTTTACGCTTTCCGCCTTACGCATTAAGCCTAAAAAGAATCCCCGCGAAGAATCGCAGGGATTTTATTGCTTATGACGATTGATTAGAAACTTTATAATTATCCGTTATCAGTCAACGGAAAACATTCGTTTTTTGAAAAACCTTTTTCAGTTTTATACGAAGGGTCCAGACAAAGCCACAATGCAAGAAGCGTTCCATAACTCCCGCCCCTTTCTACCCATTCAAATAATTCAAAATGAGGATAAAATAATTCTGAGCCCATCTTCCAAATTAAAAAAACAACGATCAGGGGTCTTACCGGTTTAACCAAAACCGCAATGGCCGCCATGATTTCAAAGATCCCGGCTAGCACGGAAACGTTTACTGGGTTGGAAAATCCAAGGGCAGTATATTGATTGACAAGACCTGGTTTCTGAATCAGGTTCAGCCAGCCATGACCCGCTAATAAAAGAAATACGGTTGAACAAAGAATGAGTTTCACCCGGGACAGAGATTTTTCAGAAACAGGCTCCCCGGGACTGATGGTAGAAAACAGCCATTTGAAATTCCACTTTATCCCCCCTGCCAAAACAAGCAAAGCGAACGGTGCCCCATAGTTACCTGCCCTTTCGATGAATTCTGCAAAAGGCTCTCCCGAGAGCGGCCGACAGGCAGCCGTTATGATTGACCACACAACCAGCCAGACCGCAACGGCCCGGATGGGTTTGAAAAGCAGCAGCAATCCCAGAAAAATGTCCACTGTGCCCATTACAGGCATTAGTTGATATGCATGCACTTTGTCGATCCCGAAAATGGCAAAATAATTACACCAGATGGCTTTTGTAATGATACCAAAAGCACCATGCCCAATAAAACACATCGACGCAGCAACACGCAGGGTAAAATGTATTTTCTGATTATTTGTTAAAGTTTGCATCTTTCTCTTCTCTGATTTTTTGAGGATCTTTCACCCAATTCAAAAACGTTTGAAAGAGTTTTAGACAATTGATGATATTAACCGTAACTGTAAGGCTTTAAGCTTTGCGCTTTACGCCTTAGGCTTTATAAAGACCCCGCGAAGAATCGAAGGGTCTTAATTGCTTAAAACATATAAAAAAACTTAATTAGCTCCGTCGTTTTGTGCTCTCAATATAGCGTATCCGCCAATTTTATTTCCAACAGATAACCCGGCCTCACAATCTGTCCTGTAATGGATTCCTCCCACCAGGCGGCTCAATCCGGCTTCTTCAGCCATTGCGGAATACTTGCTGGCATTTTCAGGAACCAGATATCCCAATATTGTAGCGGCCGCTCCGCTGAACGTGGAATGACCGGATATATAAGCCGGGAAATTCGGTATACCCGTTAATGTTTTGATGGAAGGATCTACCTGAGAAGGTCTGGCATTGAAATAATGATATTTCACATCCCAGCATACTATGGCAGCATCCATTTCCGTCATATTCAGCAATGCCAGGTTTCTTGCCCATCTGACTTCACTATAATTTTGATGTACAAAATCTTCCACGGCAATGGCATTCCAGTGGCCCGGTGGTGTATACGTTCCGACACCGTCTGCCCAGAATTCCACAATGCCAATATTTTTCCTCGTCACATTGTTTACGTATTGTTTTACTTCTGCCACATCCTTGTTCATCTGATCAGATCCGACAGCAGGAGGAGGAATCCGGACGCAAACTGACAACGGTAGCGGAGTCGAATAAAAAAGGTTTTACTTTATAAAATAGAGGTAACATCGGAGGGCGTTGAGGCGTTTCCAGACTGTACCAGGGTATGAGACCCTGACTTTTTGTAACATCCACAAAATTTGCCCAGTCTGTTGGTGTACCAACTGCTTTGCCCGCATTGTCTCCTCTGGCACGCGCGATGAACAATTCTGCAACCTGCCTGCCCAGTGCTTCACCTGCTGTAACATCAGCACGTGTTGCGGCTCCGCTCATGATCGCCGCCTGTTCACTTTGAACAGCAATATTTTGAATATTACCGATTTCACCGGGAAACAAAAGTTTCATCATTTCTGCAGTAACCCCCGCTAATACCGCAGCTTCAGAAGGATAAGAAGGTAATTCAGTTTTGTTGACGAATTTGGCGGCGACGGCGGAGTCAAAATTATATGGGGCGGCCCTGTTATATTTTGTCTTGTAAAACCAGCATGCCAGCAGTGCATCATATTGCGCTGCACTGATATAGGCATAGGCCCTCGCTGCATAAGGAGGATTTGTAAAAGGGAAAAGAGGATAGGCCAGGGGATTGGCTGCATTGGGTATGGCATACGTGCCATCAGCGCTTGCTACCACCGGCAGATTATACTTGGCAACCAGCCCGCGCATAATTTCATTCCATCTCAATACGCCACCGGCAGCCCAGTATTTAATGGAGTTTTCCTGGTCCTTGGTCAGACTTCTCTGAAGTGCTTTGATTTCAAAGAGATCTGCCACATAAAGTGGTGAAGTAGTTGCCACAGGTGCAGCAACCGCAAAACTGTCGGGTCGGGATAATAAAACGGGCTTCCAGGTACCTGCATTTAAATCTAAATTGGAAGATTGCAGAGCCGGCAAATTGGAGGTACGATTGCTTACATCTTTCTGGCAGGCAGTTGCAAACAGCATCAAACCCATCAGGCCAGTCAGTGAATAGAATATATTTTTCATTATAATTTTTTTATCAGGTTTATAAACTAACAACATAATAAAGACCGCCGGAATACATATTCGACTGACCCACATTTCTTCCTGCAACGGTAAAATCAGCATCAGCTACAACAGCCAGATTGGGAAAGAACGGGAAAAAATATTTTACGTGCCCGCCAACAGACGTCATGTTCATCTGGTTGCTAACAAAAGGCATATCATTTCTGCGAATATCTGCTCCGCTAAAAGTATACATGTTGAATAGCTGGGCCTGTACAATCAGAGTCGGTTTGCGGATTCCCACAAACAGGTTGCTGTTTAACTGGTTTGGCATATCCACTTTGTTGGTGAAATGGATCTGATCACCGGTATAGTAAGATGTCCTGTCGATCGTGACGTCGCTGCGCCATTCAAATGCGCTGGAAGCAGTGGCAAAGAATATCCCGTTTTGATAGTCTGCCGTAAGTCTTCCAATCAGATTTGTACTTCCCATTCCAATGGACATGGGCAGAAAATCATTTTCATAGTTCTGAAGCGGCGTGCTAATCCCGCCGACAACGAAGAGTAGCAGATGTCCTTTTTTGCCCAGTTTGGTGCCCAGGAATTCATATTTAATATCCGCTTCGATATCCTGGAATCCTTTCAGGCCATGGAGGGTACCCGCGGAAGCGTGGGTCCATATATAAGGAACCGAAACGATTGCATTCAGTTTATTGGTTATTCCATACGTACTCATGAACATCACAGATTGAGTAGATACGGTTCCCAGGTTTAGATTTTCTCTTTTTAATGTTCCTTCCCAATAGTTCTTCCAACTGGAATACATATAGGTAAGACCATTGCACCATTGTTTCTTCCCCATCATAATCGCATCATCTGCAGTCTGGCTTTTAGCCATCACAGCAACCAGGCTGAAGGCCACGGCCAGGGAGAAGTGTAATAATGTTTTCTTTTTCATTTCGCGGTAGTTAAGTTTTGATTAATTAGAATAAGGCTTAATGATTAGTGGTAACTGAAAGATTTATGATGTTTTACTTTTTTTCATTTTGAGTCTTTGTACAACCAGATCCCCCACTTTTGCTCCCAGTACAGTAGAAACCAGGCAGGAATGATGGAAGTGAATGCCTCCATAAAAACGGGCCCAGTTATTTTCATCGGCGGCCTGTCGGAATGATTTGAACGAGCGGCTCTTAATACCAAATTCGAGTTCAGTGGTGTCGGTATAATTAAAATTGTCACCGAATACGCTGGTCAGCGCTTCTGCTGCAGCGGCTGATCCGGTTGAATGACCGCAGGTATATTCAGGGAAAGGGGGAGTCTGCAGATGCGGGCGCCAGTTTGCATCAATATATTTATTGATTACTGTTTCAGGCCGCACGGTATTAAATTCATACTTAACATCCCAGCACTGAATAAAAGCATCAAATAGAGCGATGGCTGTTTTGGTAAATGCCGTTACGGTTGTTCCGAAATCGGCATTTGCTTTTTCTGCCGCGATGCCAACGATACTCATCCAGTGTCCCGGGGGAGAAAACTTTTTTGTGCCGAACATCAGGTGGCCGGAGACATTTAACTTAAAGGGATTGTCGTCCCAGAAATCCGCAATATGGATTTGTTCAGGTGTAAGGCTGTCAATGGCATTCTTTGACTCCATAACCTGTTTATAGTAGTCACTTTTCTTATCGGTAATATTAAATTTGTAAGGAGCCTGTACCGGAAACATATTACAACTGTCCAGCACCATGGGTCTGATCTCGCGCCAGTGAGGTTCGGCGGCAGCTGAATAAGCCGGAGGTGTCGGCACCCATCTGCCCGGTGAATCCATCACGGTATATTCCGATGCACCTCTTGTCTGCAGGTAATGATCACCCTTACTCCAGGCCATGACAATAGCACCCACTGTGTCAGCGTAAGCAACCGAATTATTTAAAATGTCTTCCGGCATTCCATGATCCTCGGCCAGTTTTTTCAGGCTGTCAACATAATCCTTCATGCTGCCTGCCGGAAAGGTAACAGCCTCACCCAGTTTGCAAAAGGCAAGCAGGGCGGCGAATTCTACATCCACCGGTTTGTTCTTTTCGGGAACTGGTGTGGGTTTCAAACCGCGTAATTGAAAGGCAAGGGTTTCATATTCATCCGGGTAACCGCCCGCAACTACCTGGTAGGCAGCTACATTGGCATAGGTGTAATTTCGGGAAGCAACGATGGGACTGAAATTATTCCCCATCACAACCGTGTTTAACTGGTAGACGGTTTTGCTGTACAAAATTGGATTTTTGAAAATAGCATCATAATCCGATTTACGGTTACATCCGGTTACTGCTATTGCGCATAGCGCAAAAGCGACTAATACATATCTCATAATGGTGGTCTTGTTGAAAAAAGGAATGTCCCGCGATTGCAGGAAATAAAACGCGTACTAAATGTTACGCTTTAAGCGAAGTCTGGTGGCTGACCCGCACGGGTAAGGTATACAGTCGGAATCTGTAATAAATAGCGATCCCCTGCCTTCTGCCTGGTGAGTATCAGGTTAGAAATGGCAAATGACTGTGAGTTGGAAAAATATTCTGCACTGAAGCCTTTGTAAGAGGAACTATGCTGATCAGATTTTTTTGACTGACCCGGATGCTGCAGATCATTTACCAGTTTGAAAAATTCATTCTTAGCGGTCTGAAGACTGGTGGCTGTTCTATTGGGAATACAAAGAAGTTCTAAAGAATCTTCGCTAAACCGGCGTTTTACATAGTTATATTGAATACCCTCGATTTCGATCTTTCCGTCAACACGCTGGAATTCCTTTGAATTGACATAGGAAGAAAGATGGGTAGCGGGAACTTTTATCGAAATCAGATCGGCGTCGGTGTAATTGTTTTGATCCAGATTTGCAACCATGGTTTTGTCGGCGCGGTCCTGGAGGATGGCTGTGTAGAATTCATATCCAACCCAGTTGAACAGGAGTAAAATCAAAAGCAGTATGGCAGCAATTCTCTTCACAGTGGGCGCTAAAATACTATTTTTTATTGAACGCTGTAATTTTTCTTATCCGGTCCTACACCCGTTATGGTCAGTTTCTTCCAGCCGGATGGAAGTTTGGACGGGATTTGAACGATGCCCGATGACGTAATATCCAAACCGCCGAATCCCATCAGCAGGGCTTGTAAAATACCACCGGCTCCTGTAGCAAAGTACGGATTCGTACCGCCTTTGGTTTCCGCGATCACACGAAAAGGCGGATTCAGGTTCGGAATATAGGCGTCTCTGAAGAAGTGGTAGGCGGTATCACCCTGCCCAAGACGGGAATATAACAAAGCAAAAATGGCCTGGGTCATCGCCGGGGTACCCTGATTCGGCACACGGGACTGATAATATACAAGATCCTTTTTTATCTGGACAGGATCCGTGATCAGTTTGAGGGGATAAGCCAGCAGGTTTACATCACCCTGCTTGATTCCTTCACCCTGATAACTTGCATGCTCCCGGGTAATCCCGTTGAGCTGCAGAATCGGAATATTATCTGATACGACCATCCAGTCCGGATCTGCTTTTATGCCCAGAATGCCAGCTGCTTCCGTGGCGTGCTGCAATAAAACTTTTGCCGCTCCATTGGTAAAAGCATTGTTATCGACATTCTCCGCCCATTCATCCGCTGCCACTACATTCCGGATATCATAATGACCCGGTCCGTTTCTTTCCACCCGTGAAGCCCAGAAATCAGCCGTCGCTGATAGTATGGGCCAGCCCTTTTCACGCAGCCAGACTTTATCCTGGGTAACGCAGTAGTAATTCCAGGCAGCCAGTCCGACGCAGGCCGTAATATGATGTTCAAAGGGACCACTCAGCGCCCATACCGGCGTTTCTTCCACGCCACTCGCGGCAGATTCCCAGGGAAACATGGCTCCTTTATATCCATGTGAAAAAGCATTTTTCCTGGCGGCATCCAGGCGCTCATATCTGTATTCGATCATGGATTTTGCCATCTCCGGGTGCAGCACCAGCAGGGCGGGAAACATCCACAAATCGGCATCCCAGAAAACATGCCCGTTATATCCCAGTCCGCTCAATCCCATGGGCGATAAACTATAAGTAGTTCCTTCTCTTGTAAACGAATAGAGATGATAAAGCATACTATGGATATCCTGCTGCGTCTGTTCATCACCGGTAACCTGTATATCCGTTTTCCAGATGTCGCTCCATGCTTTTTCGTGAAACTCGATGAGACGTTCGGTGCCCTGCAGTTTGGCAAAGATGGTCAGTCGTTCTGCTTCATTTAGTGGGTCTTCATCATGTGCCGATGTAATGGACGAACCGGCAATCGAGAAGCGGTATGTTTCGCCTGCCCTGATTTTACGTTTAAATTTCAGCAGGTGCATGTTATTGTCCCACATCTCATGTATCAGTCTTGGTTCCTGTCCATGGGGTTCACTGAAAATAAATGTATTCGAAGCACACATCAGCAATTTGCCGGTCGGAGATTTAGCTGTAGAAGTCAGCAGTGAAATCACCACATGCGGCCGGTCGATTTCATTATAATAATTCTGTACATCGCGCAGGGCATCGGGTGCTTCCATCACACTCGCCGGTTCGATCTCTATATCTTTTTTTGCAACCACCGTGATATCCATCAAAACGGTATAAGGCAACTGGCGCAAAGCATAATAAGTGTAAGTGACAGCTGCTTTATCCTGGATATTGAATGAAGTAGTGAAACTGGCGCGCTGCATATCCAGCGTCTGTTTCAGGGAAGAAATATTCTTAGCATTCGTTTCTGCTCCGTCCACTTTGAAATGCATGTTGAGCAGATTAAAACTTTTGAGAAAATTGCTTACACGTCCGCGACCATACAGATCATAAGCGCCGGCAAGCACCACGTCCTTTACCTGAAAGGGCTGGGGCGATGAAACGATGCCAATCATGCCGTTGGCAACGGTTACACCATAATAGCCGGCAGGATCCGGAACCGCGCTGATCACCCAGGGGTTGATGCCGGAAGATACCTGCGCCAGTGAGATTTGAAAAAATAGACAAGCAGGTAAAAACAAACGGAAGGAAAGCAATCTTGTCATCATCGGTTCAAGTTAATAGAATAATTTTTCAGATACGGTAGAGCCTCCGGGCATTTTCCCCGAATACTTTTTCCCGGTCCTCGGGAAGATATTTTTCCATAAATTTTTCAATCAGGCTCTTCCATTGTACATAGATGCCGGCAATCAGGAGAAATGGCCATTCACTGGAGAAAAGTAAACGATCCGTTCCAAATGCGTCAAAGAGTATCTCCAGGAAAGGATAAAAATCGGTGGGCTTCCAGGTTTTCCGATGACCCTGTATAAATAATCCGGATAGTTTACACGCCAGATTTTGATTTTTTGCCAGCCCCCGGATATTCGTCTCCCAGGTTTTGGATGGAGGAAGCTGGGTATCCGCATGACCCGCATTGCGCAAAATAAATGACTGTTCGGGATGACTGGCCAGCCAGTTTCTAAGAGCCGACTCGTCTGACTCCTCACCTGTTGACAAGTCCAGGGTGTACTGATTCGAGAGAATCAAATCCATGGTTGATGAAGAGACAGTAGCCAGGCGACTCGAATCAATACGATATCCCTTGATAGGTGCATATTGTCGGAATTCCTGAATTTTATCAACCGCCTTTTCATCATATAAATTGATCCATCCGACAATACCAAGAATTTCTGGGTGCGTTAATGCCAGTTCGGCCAGAAAGCGGGTCTGCACTTCGGCGTCTTCTGCTGTTGCGGCGATACATCCATCTATTCCATTTCGATGCAGGTTTTGTGTAATCTGTTCCGGCAGATATTGTTGCTGGAGCATTTTATTCTCCCGGATCAGCGGATGCCGGAATTGTTTTTCGTATTTCCAGAAAAAAACTTCTGCGTCAATCTTCATAACGAGTTTCTGTTTCAAAGCTAAGAAAGAAAGGATGAATGCTAATTGCCTATGTCGCCCAAAGATGTAAAGCAAAAGGTTTACACCTGAGACTGCCAACTGCCAACTGCCCACAGCCAACTGTCTTGTAAAAGCATTTTTTAGTCCTAATTTCAATTTTAACAGGAATCAATATGAGTGAACCATTTCCGGAGAATGAGCCGCTGTTTCCCGATGCGGATATTGTTTTTGCGAAGTTCTGGGCCCGTTTCGGAGCCATGCTGATGGATGGATTGGTTGTCATTGCCATTGTTCTTCCGGCGACCTATTTTAACGTGATCCAGTGGAAGTCCCCCTGGATTTATATTGTGACTTCCCTGCTAACCATAATTTATAAACCCTTCATGGAATACGAATATGGAGCTACGCTGGGCAAAATGGCTGTGGGCATCAAAGTGGTGGGGCATCAGTTTCAAAAAGTTACTCTGAAAGAAGAGCTTAGAAGAGTGAGCTTTTATATCGTCCCGAATATTATTCAGCAGGTCCTGACACTGAAGTTTTATTTCTCCGATCAGTTGAACTCGATTCAGCACTACAAGGATTACAACGATTTTATTGTAAGTACGAACCCCGCCCTGTATATACTCAATATCATAGTAATTATTTTGCTTGTGATAGATACGCTCACTTTTTTTTCAAATCAGCAGAACCGGTCGTTGCATGATTTATATGCCGGAACCTATGTGATTGAAAAACGCCTTCAGTATTAATCCATGATAAGGTCGGTTTCAGCACGTATATAGTTGCCCCTGCCAAAACTAACACCCATTAGTTTTTTAGGCTAAATTTGTTGATTCAGACGGTTTTATGAATCATTCAAAACAACGGTTACGCATCGTTACAGCGACATCCCTTTTCGATGGGCATGACGCTGCCATCAATATCATGCGACGTATCCTGCAATCCAAAGGAGTCGAAGTCATTCATCTTGGCCATAACAGAAGTGTGCATGAAATTGCTGAAGCCGCTATCGAGGAAGATGTGCAGGCAATCGCTCTGACTTCTTACCAGGGCGGACATATGGAATTTTTCAAATATCTCCGCGATCTCCTCGATGAAAGCGGCTGTGGTCATATCCGCATATTTGGTGGAGGCGGGGGTACGATACTTCCCTCTGAAATAAAATCGCTGCAGGAAAGTGGAATCAGCCGCATCTATTCACCCGACGATGGCCGTACCCTTGGTCTGGAAGGAATGATCGAAGATCTGATCAGGGAGACGGAAAAAACATTTCGGGCAGAGAATGGAATATTCTGGTCATCTGAAAAAAACTGGAACGGTAAACTTCCACTCGGCGAATACAAGGAAATCCGTCGTATCGCACGAGATATTACACATGCGGAAAATGATGAACTTTCAACCCCGCATTCCGCGGGGCAGGCCACCAATCCCGCATTCGCGGGACAGGCTCCCGCATTCCGCGGGGCAGGCCGTCAACCAACCATTGTCGGCATCACCGGCACTGGGGGTGCTGGCAAAAGCAGTGTAACCGATGAAATCGTCCGGCGTTTCTTAAATGGCTTCCCGGAAAAAACCATCGCCGTTATTTCTGTGGATCCGTCAAAGAAAAAAACCGGCGGCGCATTACTTGGTGACAGGATCCGCATGAACAGCATCCATTCTCCCCGTGCTTATATGCGTTCTCTGGCTACACGCGAAACCGACGTTGCACTGAGTGCGTATGTTCAGGATGCACTGGATATCTGTCGTAACGCCGGCTTCGACCTGATTCTTCTGGAGTCGGCCGGTACCGGTCAAAGCGATTCTTCTATACTGAATTTCTGTGATGTGGCATTGTACGTAATGACGCCCGAATACGGAGCAGCCAGCCAGCTCGAGAAAATAAATATGCTGGACTATGCTGATATCATTGTTATCAACAAATCAGACAAACCCGGTGCCTCAGATGCACTGATCGAAGTCAGAAAACAATATAAAAGAAATCATGGTCTGTGGAATGCAAAAGATGCAGAGCTTCCGGTGATCGGTACAACAGCGTCTTTATTTAACGATGCGGGTACACAGGATTTATTTATGAGGCTGATGAAAATAATTGATGATCGTGCTTCTGCCGGATTTTTGTCTTCCATTCATCTTCCTGAAACAAAGGGACAATGGGAAAAATCTATTATCCCCGCAGCCCGTGTGAGATATCTGAGTGAAATTCATGAAAGCATCGAAGACTATAATCAGCTCGTGAAGGATCAGAGTTCGATTGCATCAACTTTATATAAATTAACCGGCTCGTTGCCGGAAATAAAAACTGAAACTGCCCGCGCTGAATTACAAAGCTTGATAGATTATTATGAAAACCTGCTCACGCCTGTGAGTCGCAAACTATTGAAAGGGTGGGCTGATAAAATAAAATCCTATCAGTCTGACGAATATGTATACCAGGTTCGAAACCAGGAAATCAGACAGTCATTATACACAACCAGTTTATCAGGAACGCGTATACCCAAAGTGCTTCTTCCAAAATACAGCGATTGGGGAGACATATTACGCTGGCAGGCACAGGAGAACGTGCCCGGATCTTTTCCTTTTACCGCCGGTTCCTTTCCATTAAAAAGAGAAACGGAAGATCCTACACGCATGTTTGCCGGGGAAGGTTCTCCGGAAAAAACAAATAAAAGATTTCACTACCTGTCGGCATCACAGAACTATATTCGTCTCAGCACCGCTTTCGATTCTGTTACATTGTATGGTGAGGATCCCGATCCCCGTCCCGATATATATGGCAAGGTCGGGAACAGCGGCGTAAGCGTTTGTACGGTAGATGATGCAAAAAAATTATATAGCGGTTTTGATTTGTGTGATCCGAAAACGTCAGTGAGCATGACCATCAACGGCCCAGCGCCGATGATCCTCGCTTTTTTTCTGCATGCCGCCATCGATCAGGAATGTGAGAAATATATCACTGAAAAGGGATTATGGAACGAAGTGAATGAAAAACTTCTGAAGAAATTTGGAGACGCTAAAACACCGCGCTATCAGGATGCTGAATCCACCGGATTACCGGAAAAGCACAATGGGCTCGGTTTGAAGCTACTCGGTATCAGCGGAGAAGAAGTATTACCGGCTGATGTGTATCTTTCATTAAAATCAAAGGCACTCAATCAGGTGCGCGGAACTGTGCAGGCAGATATTCTGAAAGAAGATCAGGCCCAGAACACCTGTATTTTTTCTACTGAATTTGCACTGAAGCTGATGGGCGACGTGCAGGAATATTTTCAGGAGCATCAGGTTCGGAATTTTTACAGCGTTTCGATTTCCGGTTATCATATTGCCGAAGCCGGCGCCAATCCGATTACACAGCTGGCATTTACACTGG